>JAENWJ010000068.1 GCA_016649995.1 Peptostreptococcaceae bacterium | reverse complement strand
CATCCTGAGCCAGGATCAAACTCTTAATTGAAATCTCAAATACGAGTTTCGCTAGCAATTATTTATTGCTTTAATTCTTTTTTAATGCTTTGCTCTCTTACTGTTCAGTTTTCAAAGACCGCTATTTCACTTGCTTTGCGCTATGTCAAGTGCATGTTGTTCGCCTTTAACGCGCTTTATTATATTACCATGATTGATATGGGGTGTCAACCGATTTAATCCTTTTTATTTAATAAATATTTTAGATTTGCAATTTGTTCTTTTTGACATTGTCAGGTATTACAACTCCTACGGAAATTATGATTTTTATAGCCTCGTCAACGGTCATATCCAAATTTTGAATTTCGTCTCTTTTGTAAAAAAGCAAAAAACCGCTCGTCGGGTTGGGTGTTGTAGGAATAAACACCGGCAACATCGTTCCATCCTTTGAAATAGACCTTTCATTGGTGATGAATCCGATTGCATGAACGCCGGGTCTTGGATAATCAACCATCACAGGTTTCTTGAAAGTGATTTTATCCTTCAAAAGCAATGAATTGCTTATTTCTCTGACCGTTCCGTATATGGTCTGTGCGATAGGGATCTTGTTAAAAATTCGATCTGTTATATTAATCAATTTCTGTCCAAGATAAGCCTTGGCAATTAATCCCATCGCAAATACAAGCGCAACAGTAATTAAGAAACCTATTCCAACCACGCGATATCCAAGAACCTGGGTTACCGCATCAGCAAAAATACCGTCGATTATAATGAACAATTTGTACAAAATATACAAGGTTATTGTTATTGGTAAAACTGCCCCCAAACCTGCAAGCATTACGCCTAAGAATTTTTTCATTGATTTCCTCTATTCCAAATCAAATTTTATGAACTTCTGGCATTATTTCTGTAGATTTTTTTCAACCTGTGCCTTTTGACACTCCCCACGGATAAATCCGGAGGATTCTCGAATGATTAAATACCAGTCCGTTTCCGGTAGGCAAGTATGACTTCGAGTTCCGAGGTGTGTCATCACCTCGTCCCGTGCCAGGACATATAGCCGCACGGGCTGAAAGCCTGCTGCTATGCAGCGCCGGCTATCACAGGTGCATCAATAATGTTTGTTGCACCGACTAAATCTCTGTGGGATTGACCAAGGTTCTTTCTAAGTGATCGGAATCGTCTTTTGAAGAATTTGTTCATTCGTCCATTGCCAAAGAATTTGACTTTGCCATCAGGTTCTCCATTGTTCTTGATATACCGTCGGTTCCGAGACAGCCTACCACCGTTGTGACCCCTCCGACTAACAAATCGTCCGGCGTGATTTCCGGGGTCCTGCTTGAAAATCCGCCTTCTCCCCCGCCTCCAAGTATATGCACATGTCCATCAATTAAGCCGGGGATAGCAATCATGCCCGAAGCATCTATTTTTTCTATGTATACATTGGATTCAAACTCACTCAAATCCTTATTTATGGCGACGATTTTCCCTCCTGCAATCAGCATATCCATTTTACCCAGACATTCAGGAGCATATACTATCGCTTTTCTTATGAGTTTAACAAGCATCCGGCAACCTCCATACATGTGGTATTAAGCATATACAATATTATATCACGAATATCATCTAAATCGTCAGGTGCAGATTCATTCCTTACAAGCCCTCTTTGTTTTATTCGACTTATGCCTCCGCAAACCTCCATGCTTCCACTAAATAATCCGCTAAAAACCAATCGTGCCTTCAAAAAAAATACTGCCGCCTTTTTCTCATAATGGCATCCCTCCCACCGGCAAATAGCATTTTGCCTCTTATCAAGACCGGTCTCTTCTCTTCATCTTTTCTGGAAATTCAACAAACAATTTAAAAGATCCGCCTAATGGGTATATAATGAATATGAACTTATATCAAAACGATAAAGAAAGGGGATTTATAATGAATTCATCAAAGCAATTGGAAACCAGCGAAATAAGAGCCCTCGCAATGATTGTAGTAGGCAGAAGCGCCGACGATACAAACGTCGAAGCCGTCGCCCAGATCGTTTTAGAGCAATACCTTACGACAATCGGCATATTTGAAAACTACAACCACAATATGGCCAACATGAAATATGAAAGCGGAGGCATCATCTCCAAGAAATAATCACGATTCAAGTGAAATAGCCAACAATCGGATGAATGAAGAAAAAAGAGCCTGGGGAATATAAATTTCGCAAGGCTCTTTTCCATTTAATAAATTCCATCAAGAAGACTTCTTTCTATTATCAAATGGTCTACTGGTCATGGACTATACCCACAAGATACCAGGTGCCGCCGTAGTCTTCAAAAACAAGCCTCAGGCTTTTCCAATCCATGCCTTCGTGAGGGTCTTAGGTTGTTATCAGCATAAGCCTCAAATAAAACAGTCGGGACGACGGGGATAGCTTAGTTAATAAGAGAAACCGCTGACACTAAAGAAACATTTTGGTATCAAGTAAGCTCTGTTCCTAAGAATCCCGTGGCTTTAGCCATGGTAGGTTCAACCAATCACTTTCTTTCAACCAATTGAATCCTGAGTCCGTTCGGGTCCAACACGAAAAAATATGTCATATGGGGATTCGGAGAAAATGGTCCGCTTATTATGTCGATACCTTTTCCCTTAAGAAGAACCTTCAATTCGTCCATTGACTCTGTTTCAAAGCCCAATGAAATGCCACTTCCCATGTTCGCATCTTCCCCTAATTCATTGTAAATCAACTCGACTTGGGTCTCGCCCTTTCCGAGGAAAACTATTTCCATCCCCTCTCTTGGCGAAAATCTCCTGTTAATTTCAAGCCCAATGATTTCCTGATAAAAATCCAATGATTCTTTCATGTCCTTGACCATTATTGTGCTCCAGCAAAATTTCATATTTTTCTCCTTTTTTACATTCCAGATTATGGATTTTTATCTTGTCAATCAATATTTATATTCCGGTCTCGTCAAGCTTTTGCAATTCATATAGTTTTATTATGTTTATCAGCTTCATTGAATAGTCGGGGTCAGTGGCGTAACCCGCCCTTCTGACCGCCCATGCACCAAGTGTACCGTCGTACATAACCTCTCTGAATGGCGCATATCGCGATTTGTTGAGCAAAAGGTTCTTATGATCATCCCATGCTTCGCCTACATAGTTGTATGCCCTGAATTTGGCATCTGTTCTGAACGAAACACCATTATAGACCTCCCAGGTATTTGAAACAACCGAACCGTTTGTACCTGCGCCCTTTATTCCGAACAGGTTGTTCGAAAACTTGCCGTTGTACTTGTCAACGGGAACGCTCTGCCCCCATCCCGTCTCGAGTATCGCCTGCGCCGTTTGAAGCGCCGCGGACATCCCTGTCTTTTCAAGGGATTCAACGGCCATGCCCGATGCGAAATCAAGAAAATTTTCTTTTTCTGTTATGGCTTTGGATTCATAGAGTTTCCCCAAATATATCTTAAACCCGATGCTGTCGCTTCTTATCGCTTTATCGCCGTAGATTCCTTCGGCATATATCGATACATTTCCCGCATCCTCTGAAGCCGGCACAAAAGCATATTCCTCGTCGGGGTCAATACCGGATGCAACAATCTTTGTATTTCCCGTATCCTGGTTGACAAGGATGTAGTTGATCCCGCTAAAATCGACGTTGCCGACGGACTTAAGCGAAGCTTCTCCCGTCAATACCTGATTTGGGCCTACTCCCTTTATCAAAATCCTCGGTTCACCGTCAACATTTACTCCAACAAAATCACTCTGATAAACTCTGCCGGCCGTATCCAAAACCTTCACGGAAAGTTCCATTTCTCCGGATTCCTCCGGACCGGGAAACCATTTGTATCCCCCATATGGAATCGTCGCGAGAACTCTTTCTTGACCTGTTGCAGCATCCCTTGCAATGTACCGGGTCTCGGTTACGTCGAAGTTTCTGTCCGCGTACAGTGTCACGGCTTTATTCACCGTCATTCCTTCCGTTACTCCCGACAGGGAAATCTTTTTGTCCAGTGCAAGCATCACATTTACACCTTCGCTTTCATATGCATTGCCCCCTGCGTCGTATGCAACCGCCTTTACCATATAGGAACCGCTTTGACTTGACGAGGGAGTCCATGAGTATGTGCCCCAAGGGTCCTTCTTCCCGGTTGATATGGCATAACCATCCATAAGTCTTGTGAATTCATATTCCATATTTTCGGCGAGAAAATTCACTTTCTGTCCCAATGTGACAGTGCCGCTCACAACTTCCCCATTTTCCAATCCTGAAAGCGAGACAAGAGGTTTGACATCGATATTAACGAGGATTGAATCTCCCCCGATGAACTCTCTATTTTCATCGTACATTGCAACGGCAAGGACCTTTTCTCCCCTATCCTCAACCTTCGGAATATAGACAAGTTTCGTACCGGAGCCTTCTGCCTTTGCAACTACAAATCCCTTAGCCGTTTCACAGTTCATAAGCAGAAGCCTTGTTTCATATGCTCTCTGCAGATATGAATCCGGCACTGAAATTTCTACAGAGGTTTCTCCCATTATGACGTCCCCTTGTTTGTGAGACGTTATCTCGACATCGAAAAACGGTTTTATGTCTGAGCCTTTTTTAGAATCCACATAAACAATTCTATTTTCTCCATCCCATTCTATCCCAGTTCCCAATGCGTTGCTGACAAGCCTAAGCGGAACATATGTGCGATCGTTTATTATTTTCGGAGCTACATCGCTCAAGTTATAGATTTCACCATTGTCATAATCCACCAGATGGCTTCCAATCCAGAGCCGCACGCTCCTTTCACCCTTCTCAACTCCTACCGTCCTTTTTTCTCCATCCCAGACGACATCCGCCCCTATTTCCTCCGAAACAAATCGTATAGGCACCAGTGTCCTATCGTTTTCAATCACGGGTGCGGAAAGCTCGGTGATGTCTTTTCCATCAACGATGAGCCTTATGTCTCCGACAACCGCGGCATCCGCATAGATTGCTCCCCCAAATATAATAGAGAACATCAAAACAAGCGAACATGCAATGCTACCACAATTTTTCCACATCATATTATTCAACCCCTTCTATAAACTAACATTTCCTCAATTACACCTAATTACATGGAACCCTTTACCTACTTAGATTATACTACCATTTTAATATATAGATACTTCCATTAACAACAAAGCGGTTACATTCTAAGGTTTATTTTCTGTTTGTCAAAAAAATCTGAAATGGTCCGACATTGTCGGACCCCATTATATTCAACATATAAGCTTGATTTCAAGTTGTATTTTTTTTACTCTTTTTCATTTCTTTTGAATCAAATACATAAACATACCAGTAAACGGCAGGAATAAGTATTGCCCCTCCGATTATATTCCCGATTGTAACTGGAATTATATTGACTATCCACATCTGCGACCACGTGATATCCGCGCCAAGGAATATGCCAAGGGGAATGAAATACATGTTTGCAATACTATGTTCAAACCCCGAAAGAACAAACAGCATCACCGGAAACCACATAGCCAGTATCTTTCCGGATATGTCTTTCGCACCGGCCTGCATCCAAACGGCAAGAACAACTAAAACGTTGCAGAATATCCCCCTAATTATGGCTTCAGACACCGAAAGCGAAATCTTTTCGTTGGCAATCGCTATAGCCTTTGACGCAACAGCCGGCCCGTACAAACCTGAATTTGCAAGCATATATGCAAGCACTATTGAACCGATGAAATTGCCAAAAAAGACAATTGTCAAATTCTTTATTAAATTTCTCAACTTCTCGTCTTTGTTGATTACCGCTAGGGATATGAGACAGTTTCCTGTGAATAGTTCGGCTCCGGCTATTACTACCAACATTATTCCCACCGGAAATACAGCCGCTCCGATTAGTTTAGCTAATCCAACATCTACAGTCTTTCCGAGTGTCTGCATAACGATTATATCCGCATGGGACCCAAGGCCTACAAACATGCCTGCAAATACTGCCAAAAGTAAAGTCTTCATGACTGCAAGATTGGCCTTTTTCTTTCCTATTCCTATCCATTCCTGGGTTATTTCACCCGGAGACAAAAATAACTTTTCCATTATTTCACTCCTCACATGCCGGTTTGAATCTTGCATGCTTTAATAACATGCTTTGCCAAAACCGACGTTGTTACCGATCCCACTCCTGCAGGCACCGGGGTTATCATTGAAGCCTTGTCAATACTTGATTCAAAATCTACATCCCCGCACATATTGCCGTCTTCGTCCATGTTTATTCCAACATCGATTATAACAGCTCCGTTCTTAACATAGGAATCGTCTATCATCTTTGCTTTTCCAACCGCAGCCACCAAAACGTCCGCACTTCTGCATATTTCGGACAAATTTGATGTGCGGGAATGGCAAATAGTTACCGTCGCATTCTCTTTAAGCAAAAGCATAGACACGGGTTTCCCGACAACCATCGACCTTCCAACTACCACTGCATGCTTTCCGCTCAGGTCTACGCCGTAATACCTAAGCATCTCCATGACGGCGGTAGGAGTTGCAGGTGGAAACCCCGTATCATCACCTTCAGTGACCTTTGCGACATTTACAGGTGATAAACTGTCGACGTCCTTTTCAGGCGATATTATATATTTGATCACGTTCTCATCAAGGTGTTTAGGCATAGGCCTAAACACCAATATTCCATGGACATTTCTGTCTCCGTTTATTTCCTTAAATCTATCAATGAAATATTCCTGTGAAATATCAGCAGGAAAGGAGATAACTTCAACTTCAATTCCGCATTTCGCCATACTATTCAGAGCGCCTCTTTCATATGCCAAATCGCTGTGTTCAACACCCACTCTAACGATCGCAAGCTTCGGCTCGACCCCTTTTTTCTTTATTTCTTTCACATCTTCTATAATCGATTCGATAATCGCATCGGCTACTGCCTTACCTTTTATTACTATTCCCATTTGAGACTCCTATCTATTCATTGTCTTCAATACTTTTTCATAGACCTCGTCTGCCACTTTCGCTCCCACTTCTACAATCGCATCTATATGCTTCCTTGTTTCTGCGGCATATTCCTCATCATTTATGGAGTTTACGTTTATCATCACGTTCAATTGCGCTCCATAGAGCGCTGCCTTTAGGCACTGAACACCCACTCCAACATCGCTTATTATTATCTTAGAAGAAATGTCAACAAGCTCCTGGTGGACAAGTATGGACTCGTATATGGCCTCGACCATCTTTACGGGCGCGCTACAGGCTACTTTGAGTGCGCTTTGAAGTTTTTTCTGTTTTGCTTCTTTTTCCTCATCTGTTTCGGCTTTTATTCCATAGGCTTCGGAAAGCGGAAAGAAGTTTTCGGCGTCTTCGTCTATTAGGCTAAGGAGCCTTTCTCTAAGTTCTTCTCCCCGCTCTAGTATTTCTTTGTGTTTTTCTTCTACGCCGATGAATTTCTTCTTACCTATTGAAAAGTTTGCAACCATGCTTGCAAGGGCGACTCCGAGTGCTCCCGTAAGGGCTGCTGCTCCGCCGCCTCCGGGGACGGCTTGTTTTGATGCGAGGATTTCTGCAAATTCTTTACAGGTCTTTTGTGTGAGTTCCATTTTTTTCTCCTGTTTTATCAGCCAAGCGCAAGAAAAATGTCTATTGCGCTTGGCTGCATTTTGTTTTCTTTTATTTAGAAGAGGCCTGAGATTACTCCGTTTTGGTCTACGTCTATTTTTTCTGCGGATGGGACTTTTGGAAGCCCTGGCATTTTCATTATGTTTCCTGTTGAGACTACTATGAATCCTGCTCCT
>JAENWJ010000067.1 GCA_016649995.1 Peptostreptococcaceae bacterium | reverse complement strand
TAAGCACGAATGTGATTGCTGCTGTCAATGTCGTTTTCCCGTGGTCTACGTGACCAATAGTTCCAATATTAACATGTGTTTTCGTTCTTTCATATTTAGCTTTTCCCATTTTTTCGTCCTCCTTTATTTGGTTGTTTTATTATATTTGGAGCCCATGAGCGGATTCGAACCGCTGACCTACGCCTTACCATGGCGTTGCTCTACCTTCTGAGCTACATGGGCACTTAAAGCAGTCTCATTTCTAAAAATTTTTCAAGCTTCCTCTTGACCCTCTGCAGTGAATTGTCAATCGATTTTATATGCCTGTTTAAAAGTACCGCAATCTCTTGATACGATTTCCCCTGCAAGTAGTATGTCAAGACTTGAAGTTCAAGTTTACTCAATATTTCACCAATCTTTTCCTCTATGTTGCTTACTTCCTCCCTGGAAATAATCAGCTCTTCAGGATTGGTAATCCGTGCACCCGTTAAGATATCAAGCAAAGTTCTGTCGGAATCCTCGTCGTAAATGGGTTTGTTTAAGGAAACATAGGAATTAAGTGGTATGTGCTTTTGCCTCGTAGCTGTTTTTATGGCAGTAATAATTTGTCTTGTGATACAGAGCTCGGCAAAAGCCCTGAAAGAAGATATCTTGTCCTCTCTGAAGTCCCTGATGGCCTTGAATAGGCCTATCATTCCTTCCTGGATAATGTCTTCCTTGTCGGCGCCAATCAAAAAATACGACCTCGCCTTAGCTCTTACGAAATTCTTGTACTTTCTTATAAGAAAATCCTGAGCATATAAATCGCCATCCCTGACACATGCGACTATTAATTCATCTTCCATGTGTTCATATTCCGGATACGCTATGCTTTTCGCTTTTGTGGATTGTTCCATGAAATGCATGCCCCCCGATTTTGATAACGATATAATTATAACTTGCATCATTTAAAATATCAAGCATCAATCTATTTTTATCTCCATTTCCCAAGAGCGTCAACAATTTTTTTATCAAGCACATCTCCAATTGAAGACGCAGTTCTTTCATTTCTTTCAATTTTTGAATCCAATTTCTTTTTCGTCCTGTCGATTTCAAGCCTGAGTTCCCTGGATGAGATTCTATAAGCGCCCTTGCCCGATATGAACTGCTGCTCAGCGCCGTCGGATGTAGCGACAAAAACTACATTTTTGCGGCTGCTTGTCAACTCGACCGTCCTTTTCTCAATGTAGGAATCCGCCGTCTGATGGATTTTCGTGTAAAAAACCTGAACATTGTCTACAACCTGCATTCGCTCTATTCTGCTTTTGTTTCGGTATGCATCGAAAACGATTTCTATCGATGTGCCAGTAAAGGAACCGTACTCGGACAATTCCTCAACAAGCATGTCTCTTGCAGTTCCAAGGTTCTCAGCACCTATTGCGCTCAGTTTTTCCCAATCATTTATGACATTGTATCCGTCGACAATCAGAATTTTCTTTTGATTCATGACGAAGCGTCCCTCTGCCTCCGCACCTCATACATTAGTATAGAAGCCGACACCGATGCATTCAATGAATTGACCTTCCCCCGCATTGGAATCCTAACAAGAAAATCGCACTTTTCCTTGACGAGACGGCTTATTCCCTGCCCTTCATTCCCTATTACCAATGCCATAGGCCCCTTGAAGTCCTCTTGATAGTAAAGCTTCTCGCCGTTCATGTCGGCACCCGTTACCCATACTCCGCAATCCTTCAGCTTGTCAATCGTTTTAACCATGTTTGTGACCTTGCAAACAGGAACATATTCAACCGCTCCAGCGGATGTTTTTGCCACTATCGGGGTAAGTGTCGCGGATCTGCGCTTTGGAATGATTATAGCATCGGCTCCCGACGCATCTGCAGTCCTAAGCACCGACCCGAGATTGTGGGGATCCTGTATTTCGTCAAGCAGAATCAGGAACGCCGGGCTTTCATTTGACTTGATTTTATCTATCAAATCATCCAATTCCAAATACGCATAAGCTGAAACCTTTGCCAATACGCCCTGATGGGCATGGCTCTCGGACATCTCGTCAATTTTTTTTCTGTCCACAAAGGAAACCGGTATCTTTTTTTCATTCGCCATATCCAGTATGGCATTGGCATTAGTGCTTTTGCCGCCTTTGGCGATGTATATCTTGTCTATCGTACGGCCTGACAGCAGAGCTTCCTCCACCGGATGCCGCCCCTCTATATACGCTTTTTCTTCATTCATAATACACCTCTTTAAACCATGTTTTCATATTTGAGTTTGACTTCATCCGCCTTGCCGCAGCTCATGACTCCCTCGGGGCAAGGGCCCTTGAGGCACGGCGGTCCCGATTTTTCAAAAATCGTAGGGGCTACGCGTTTGACGCATTTCAGCATTTCATCAGCGACCTGTCTAATCTCCCATTGCGCTCTATTGCAGCATCTCTGCTCGAAGAAATGAATCAATGCGCGTGCGTTCATGGTTGCTACTATCTTTGTTTCGCAGGCGTTCGGGAAAACGAAGCGGGCATCTTCGATTGCTTTTTTCTCCATTGCGCCCTTTTGCCTTTTTGTCAGCTCTTCACCGCCGTCCACATATGAATCATAAAGCAACGAAGAAATCTGTTCATATGCATTGCGGCTGTTCTCCATGGCCTTCTCGAATATTGAAAGGGCAACGGAGTTTTCTGCTATGGCCGGTGGGACTATATAGTTGAAATCATCTATCTTGACATACCTCTGCGACTGCTGAGAATACGAGGCTATGCGGTGTCTTACGAGTTGATGCGTACATACACGGCTGATACCTTCTATACCAAAGGTGAATGATACATGCTCAATAGGCGACATGTGCCCCATCTTCATGAGCATCCTTACAAATTTTTCGGCACTCTCATCCTCTAGTTTTTCTATTATTTCTGAAACTCCCACCGCCGAATAGCAAAGTTTGGCGGCAGACGCAACCACTTTTTCCGGTTCCGGTGTGTACTGAATCAACTCGACTCTCATATCCTTCCTCCTTATTTGTTTTCTATCGATATGGAAAAGTCTCCATAGGGCAAAATCCACAAGATATACTTTCTTACTCTCGCTGTATAATGGCCGCTAAGTTCAATAGAAAGTTTTTTCTCTTCATCTGTTATGATTGTTGCCGGTTCTTCGTTTGTCTTTTTTATCCTAACTATTTTATAGGACAGGGCATCTGTTTTGTTTATAGCCCATTTTTCCTGGCTTTCTATGGTTTGCACCACATAACGAGCAAACTCCGCTTCCTCTCCATTCAAATCCTTCACTCCGTCTAGCACAAGAGATTTCACTGTTAAAAGAGCCAGCAACAGTAAAATGACCCAGGCATAGCGCCATTCTCTTCTTCCCATGTGTCACCTCTCCTCCAAAGCATCTTCGATAAGCAATATTGAAGCATCCACTATTTCTTTAATGCGCGCTTCATTGCCATGCAAATGGTGATATCCTATCAATGCCTCAAACCCCGTCGCATACTTGTAATCCACCAACGAGGCATTCTTAGGTATGCTGTTGGATTTTTGGTTGCGTCCTTTTTTAACAATATCCCATTCTTTCTCGGAAAGCATATGCTTTATTCCGTGAACCGAGGCCGCTTGGGCCGAGGCTTTAACATACTTTGTTGCATGCTTGTGGAGCTTGTTCACATTGCCTCTGAGCTTCTCAATCAAATATGTCCTGATATGGACCTCGTAAATCGCATCGCCGATGTATGCAAGAACAAGAGGCGGGTAGATCCGCTTGCTTTCTTCACCCATAAATCTACCGCCTTTTCCATTTGACGCCCTGAGGAGTATCTTCAAGCACTATGCCCTGCTCTGATAGATTGTCCCTTATCTCGTCAGACAGCGCATAGTTCTTTTCCTTCCTCGCAAGCTGCCTCTGATCAATAAGTTTCTGTATGTCACCATCCAGCAATTCCTCCTGCTTTTCAAGGAATCCAAGAACACTGCTAAGCTCAACAAATTTATCAAATACAGCTTTTATGAATTCCTTTGAACTGTTTTCGTTCGTCTCTGAATTAATATGCTTTGAAAACTCAAACAGGGAAGCCAACGCATCCGCTGTATTCATGTCGTCATCCATCACCTCTACGAATTTACTCTCGTGGGATGCCATTTCTTCCAATATTTTCTTCTCTGAATCGTTCATATCCGAGAGGGTCGCATGCTTCTCAAGATGCTCAAGATTCTTTTTAGTATTGTATAGCCTTTCAAGGCTTACCTTTGCCTGCTCTATCAATTCCCTATTGAAGTTGATCGGATTTCTGTAGTGAGCCGATAAAAGGAAAAATCTTAGCACTTCTCCGTCGTAATCCTTTCTGATATCCCTTACTGTGAAGAAATTGCCCTTCGATTTGGACATTTTTTCATTGTTTATTGTAATATATCCATTATGCATCCAATACTTGACATACGGCGCACCTGTGGCCGCCTCGCTTTGGGCAATTTCATTTTCGTGATGCGGAAAAATCAGGTCCTGTCCACCGGCATGTATGTCGAGTGTATCTCCGAGATACTTCGTAGACATGACAGAGCACTCTATATGCCAACCCGGCCTTCCCATACCCCACGGGCTTTCCCAACCGGGTTCTCCCGGCTTCTGATTCTTCCAAAGCACAAAGTCAGTCGGGCTTTTCTTTTCAACATTGACTTCAATCCGAGCTCCGCTTACAAGGTCATCTATGTTCTGCCCCGAAAGCTTTCCGTAACCTTTGAATTTTTTTGTATCGTAGTAAACATTTCCGTTTTTCACATAGCCATATCCCTTGTCCACAAGAATCTTAATGAAATCGATGATTTCAGGAATAGTTTCCGTAACGCGAGGATGCTTTGTTGCCCTTCTTACTCCCAATGCATCCGCGTCTTCAAAGTATTCCTTGATGTACTTGTCTCCCACTTCTTGGGATGTTATTCCTTCCTCTATCGCTTTTTTAATTATCTTATCGTCAACATCGGTAAAATTTTGAACATAATTCACCTTGTATCCCTTGTACTCCAGATAGCGTCTTACCGTGTCAAATACTACAAACGGTCTCGCATTTCCTATATGAAAAAAGTTGTAAACCGTAGGACCGCAAACATAAAAGTTCACCTTACCTTCATTAAGAGGTATAAACTCTTCTTTCCTGTTGCTTTGCGTATTATAGATTTTCATGTTGATTCTCCTTTCTTTGTTATCGTGGCAATAAAATATCCCCGTCTCTGTGCCATGCACAGAGACGGGGATATCCGCGTTTCCACTCTGTTTGCCCCTAAAAGGACCCCTCTAACCGTTAACGCAGGTTCACGTCCGGATCTACTAATCTTTCAATCCGGAGGCTCCAAGGTGCACTCATCGCCTGAAATGAAACCGCTTTCAGCAATTGCGGCTACTCTCTGTATCCCTGTTTTGACGATGTTATTTCCTCTTCAAAGCCTTATTCCATATTATTTTCCAACATATAATCTATTCTTTCAATTATTGTATCTCTACCCAAAACTTCAATTATTTCAACCATTTCCGGACCATGCATTTGTCCTGTCAATGCAATTCTAACCGGCATGAATAAATTTTTACCCTTAACTCCCGTTTCTTTTTTAAGTGTCTTGAAAATCGTTTTTCCAAACTCTGCGTCGATAATTTCAGCTTCCTTAACCTTTTCTTTCAGAACTCTCAAGAGCTCCGGGACATGCTCCATTCGAAGGAGCTCCATAGCCTCGTCGTTTTCTACGGCCACCTCTTTCCCGAAGAAAATCTTGGCTTCATCGCCTATTTGGCTCAAATAGGAAAGATTGTCCCTAGAAACCTTTACAACCAAGCGAATCCAATCATAACGCTCTTTACAGTCTTTTTCGCTTATCAATCCCGCTTCCTTAAGATATGGTATGCAAAGACGAGTAAGCCTGTCTATGTCTGCTTCTCTTATATAATGGGCACTGACCCAATTAAGTTTATCTACATCAAAGACGCCTCCGCTTTTTGAAACACGGTCCAGACTGAATTTTTTAATCAATTCTTCCATGGACATTATTTCCTGATTGTCTTCAGGCGCCCATCCCACCATTGCAATATAGTTGACCAATGCCTCCGGCAGATATCCCTTCTTCTTGAAATCGCCTACGGCAACATCGCCCTGTCTCTTGCTTAGCTTCTTCTTTTCACTATTGAGTATATTGGGAAGATGTACGAACTGCGGCACTTCCCAGCCAAAGGCCTCATATATGTATACATGCTTTGGAGTTGAAGGAACCCATTCCTCGCCTCTTATTATATGGGTTATTCCCATAAGGTGGTCATCCACTATTACAGCCAGATGATATGTGGGAAACCCGTCACTTTTCATCAACACTTGGTCATCCATGTCATCGGTATTGACTGAAACGCGTCCTCTTACCAAATCGTTAAACACTATATCGTGATTGACAGGAAGCTTTAGGCGTATTACATGGGGCTCACCATCGGCAACCCTTTTTCTTGCCTCCGCAAGGCTAATGCCTCTGCAAAGCCCGTCATACTTTGTTATTTTGCCCATTGCCTTCTGATCATTTCTAAGATTATCCAATCGTTCCTTCGTACAGAAGCAATGGTATGCATGGCCACTTTCCAAAAGCCGGTCGATATATTCCCGATAAATCTCAAGCCTGTTAGATTGTATGTACGGCCCAAAATCGCCTTTTTCTCGGAGATTTCCCTCGTCGTCTACAAAGGGTCCTTCGTTGTGATGGATTCCCGTCCAATCGAGAGCTTCTATTATATTCTCTACGGCCCCTTCCACAAGGCGTGTTCTGTCGGTATCTTCAATCCTTAATAAATAAGCTCCATTTTGCTGTGCCGCAAAAAGATAATTATATAAAGCAGTCCGTAGTCCTCCGATATGTACATAACCGGTCGGACTAGGCGCAAACCTAACTCTTACGCTCATTATAGTTTCCTCCTATATTGGTATTCTTTGTTTATTATAACTTATATGGACTGAGCTATCAAGAAAGATTGGCCAATTCAAACCGGCTTTAAATTCCGCGCGTTTTCTGATTTGATTAAAGTAAAATCCTGTCGGATAGTCCTTGTACGATTTCATTTCATTTTCAATAATTTTTTTCATACGCTCAATGAGTTTGCCCCCACTCGAAAAGTGCATTGAAACGCCAGGGGCTATCTCCTTGAAATAGTTTCCTAGAGAAAAAAGACTTCGATACAGCATAAATCCCGCAATTACGGGACTTTCCGGCACTGTTACGAAGCCTTTGGTGTTTAGTTGGTTTTTAAATTTATGTAACTTAATGAAACAATATACTACAAAAGAGCAGGCTACCTTTATATCACTCCAAAGTATTTCTCAAAGAATTTCTTCAGCTTTTCGATAATCCCCTGTTTTTTGACCGCTCTGATACTGCCGCCGAAGCGGGAAATAGGCGGCATAATATTATCAACATCTGTTCCCATCGTTTTAGCTGTTCGTCTGCTGAGTCGAAATATAAACTGCATCATCCATGGCTGTGCGGATACTGTTGAACTCGTGCTCCAGAGTAATAAATGCGTCAACAACGGCGGGATCAAATTGGGTGCCTCTTCCTTGTAGAATGATGCCACGGCCCGTCTCATGCGTGAAGGCCTCCTTGTAGCAGCGCTTTGAACGTAAGGCATCATACACATCAGCAACCGCCATAATGCGCGCAGAGAGTGGGATCTCTTCGCCGGCCAGACCAGCAGGATAGCCAGTGCCATCCCAGCGCTCGTGGTGCGAGCGAGCGACATTGATGCCCATGTTGATGAAGGCGTTTCGCGGGTATTGATTACGCGCTATTTCAAGCGTCTGCGCGCCGAGCACCGTATGCTGTTTCATCAACTTGAATTCCTCAAGGGTAAGTTTGCCGGGCTTGAGCAAGATGGCATCGGAGATTCCGACTTTGCCAATGTCATGCAACGGGCTGGCATGATATATGTTTTCAATAAACGCAGCATCCACTGATGTACTACAACTGGAATTGTCGCGAATATGC
>JAENWJ010000066.1 GCA_016649995.1 Peptostreptococcaceae bacterium | reverse complement strand
GTTTTTAAGAATGAATACGACAATACGCTTCCGTACATGGAGGCGGAAAGGCTTGGGCTTTATATCCACATTCCATTTTGTGAAAGCATTTGCCCCTTCTGTCCCTACTGTAAAGAGAAGTACGACAAAGAGCGTTGCGATAAATATGTCGACCACTTAATCCGGGAAATTCATCTTGTTGGAAGTCAAAACACAAAAAAGAAGAAGGTAACAAGTCTGTATTTCGGAGGTGGTACCCCGGCGCTTGCCGCGGGTAGGCTGCAGGAAATCATCGATTGCGTAAACGAGCATTTTGTCATTACTGAAGGAATAGGACTGGAATTGCATCCAGACAATGTCACGGTGGAAAACCTGATGACATTGAAAAAAGTTGGAATCACCAAAATAAGCATAGGGATACAGTCTTTCCAGCCCAAATTATTGGGGACACTGGGAAGAGGCAAAACGGATTTCGACGAGGTTTTCAAGGCGCTCAGGGAAATAAATTTTGAAACCGTATCGATGGATTTTATTTTTGCATTGCCCGGACAGACTTTCGATGATCTGAAGGCGGATATCGAAACAGCTTTTTCAAACGGTGCAAACCATGTCGCAATCTATCCTTTCATTGATTTTACGTTTACCGAAAGTGACATCCCGGCCATGAAAAAAACAGAGAAAAGAAAATTGCTGGATGACATAACTCTGCATTGCGAAAGCAAGGAGTATCACAGAGATTCGATCTGGACATTTTCAAAGGACCCATATGCCGGATATTCATCAATGACGAGGGACAATTTTCTGGGTTTCGGGTGCTCGGCTACATCCCTTTTGAGAGGTCAATTCAAAATAAACACATTTTCTGTGGATGAGTACCAAGATAGAATCAACAAGAGACTCGTTCCTACATCACTAACAATACGTTTTACCAAAAGGCAAAGAATGATTTACTATCTGTTTTGGACTGCATATAGCACAAGGATAGATTCCAGTGCTTTCGAACGTTTTTTTGGAGAATCCTTGAAAAAAAAATACGGTTTGGAATTATGGGCAGCCAAGAAATTGGGGTTTGTCACAGATAAAAGCGGAGTTTATCGGATGACTTTAAAAGGGGCATTTTATTATCATTACTACGAAAACTATTACACACTTTCATACATAGACAAAATGTGGGGGATAATGCGGTTAGAAGCTTTTCCGAAAGAGATTCGTTTTTAATGAGATCAGGCAATTGTAATGCGAGCTTTCACAATAACGCTATTGGAATAATTCATAAGGGTAACAAAAAACGGATATGCCGATTCAGCAAGTCGGCATATCCGAAATTTATATTTGAATTATTTCGCTTTCTACAATTCTTCAGTTTCCTTCAGAACCACCGGAGTTCCGCACCATTTATCGTAGTCTGAAGCGATGACGCCGATAACCGCATTCGCCCCGAGACGCGAAGCCTTTTGCTTTAGGTTCGTTAGGCTGGATTCGAATATAGCATCGAAGTAATGGACGATTGCTCTGCCCTTAATTTCAGGAAGTGTTACCGACAACATTTCGGGCGTTTCCTTCTGCTTTTCGCGTTGCAGCTCCTCGTAGCACTTGGGGCAAAGCATCTGTCCATCTTCCATGTACGGGGTTTCGGAAAATTTTATTTTAGTCTTGCATCTGTCGCATTGTTTTGCCATGGTTTTCCTCCTAATTGATGATTTTCTTTATTATAACAAATTAATCTTTGGATTTGATATAATGATAAATATAAATATAAGGAAAAAGGGGAGACTGGCCGTGTATAACTATGTTAAACGCATCTTGAAGGATATTCCGGGACAAACGGGTTTCTACTATAAGAGTCTCGATGGCAGTGAAGTAGTGGCTTTCAACGAGGACAGAATTTTCTATGCGGCCAGTCTCATTAAAATACCGATATTGATAGAGGCTTTTAACAGGGTGCGCATCGGCGATATGGATTTCGACAAAAGATACGATGTGCGAAAGTCGGACAAGGTGCCCTCATGCGGCGCGCTTACATACATGCATGACGGGCTGGAAGTTACACTGAGAGACCTTTGCGTGCTTATGATAATACATAGTGACAATACAGCTGCCAACATACTTATCCGAATACTGGATATGGATAGAATAAATCAGACAATGATAGACCATGAGATTTACATGACTCGTCTGAATAGGCTTCTTTTCGACAAGGAAGCTTCACGCCAAGGGCTTGAAAACATCGTTGTACTCCAAGAGATGGCAAGGCTTTTCGAGGATATGTACAATGGAAGACTTGTTTCTAGAAAGGCATCAATGGAGATGCTGGAAATTCTAAAAATGCAGAGACTTAATCATAAAATACCCCGCATGTTGCCGAAGGGTTTGCCCATAGCGCACAAAACGGGGGACGATGAAGGAATTACCCATGATGTCGGAATCGTATATGCGAAAAGACCCTTCTTTATAGGGTTTGTATCAAACAATACCGATGTTATTGCCATGGAAAACGCCATTGGCGAAATATCAAGATTCGTATACAAAAGGAACTGCTTTTAAAGCAGTTCCTTTTCAATCCAAAGGGTGTATACAATTGCCGATGCAAAGAAAATTATGCTGCGCGATTGGCTTATTTGGAAAAAAGCATAACCGAATGAAAAATAAAGCGCCGCATGTTTTGGGTGTCACCCATCCAAAGCTGCTTTCCGTTTTTGCATATGAATTGTTTGTGCGGGGAATGCTTTGGGAAAGGCCGATAGCCTTGGCCGTAAATGGAATAATACTGATGGTTTTGATGCTTCTATATATTTCGGCCTATGCATTGCATAGAGCATCCGGAGCCGCATCTGCGGGAGCGCTTCTTGCAGGAGAAAGAACAGAAGGCTTCTTGTTTTTCACACTAATGATTTTATTTCTTTGTTTATGGGTATAATAATAAAAGTGTTGCAGTAATGATAGTTCGTACATTCATTCAAAGAGTGGCTGAGATATACAAAAGGTTTCATGAAAAGGGGTGATCCATTGAACGCATACGATTATGACTGCATTATAATTGGAGGAGGAGCCGCGGGTTTATCTGCCGCCTTTACAACCAAAGGTTTTGGAAGAAAAACGGCACTTGTCGAAAAAAATAGAATTGGGGGGGAATGCACATGGATGGGCTGCATTCCGAGCAAAACACTCATAAAGGTAGCAGGCGAGTTTAATGCAGTGAACAATATGGGGGAATTCGGCATTAAAACAGATGAACTTCGAATCGATACAAAATCAGTAATGAAACATGTTAGAGAAACCATAGAACTTGTATATGCAAGCGAAACTCCGGAAAAACTCAATGAAGCAGGAATTGATGTATTAGAAGGTGAAGCGAAATTTGAGGATTCCCACCACTTGAACATAGATGGAGAAACGGTAAGCTTTGACAAGGCAATCATATGTACGGGAACACGCCCCGAAATTCCTTCCGTTGGAGGATTGGACGAAGCGGGAGTTTTGACAAATGAAACCATTTTTGAGCTCGAGGAGTTGCCGAGAAGCATCGCAATAATAGGGGCAGGGGCCATAGCTATTGAAATGGCGCAGGCCCTAAGCCGTTTGGGTATCCGAGTAACAATAATACAAAGGAGTGGGCGGATTCTTAAAAAAGAGGAGCCCGAGCTTTCGGAAATCCTAATGCGTCGTCTCGAAACAGAGGGCGTGAGGTTTGTTTTGAATGCGGAAATCACGAGCGTAAGCGAGAAGCTGGGGCATAAGGTTTTGTCGATCCGCATTCCCGAGGGGGAGGAGACTTTTGAAACCGAGGCCATATTAGTTGCAACCGGCAGGTTTGTCGATTTGAAAAAATTAAATCCCGAAAAAGCCGGAGTAGTCTATGATGGCAAGGGTATAAAGGTGAATGAACAAATGCAAACATCCGTCTCCGGCATATATGCGGCTGGAGATGTAACCGGTCCCTGGCGATTCAGTCACATGGCATACTACCAAGGAATAACTGCGGGAAGGAATGCCTCAATACCGATAAAGAAAAAAATGGACTATTCAACAGTTGGTTGGTGTCTCTTCACCGATCCCGAACTTGCACACCTCGGATTGACAGAAGAAGAAGCACAAGCTAAATGCGGGAAAAAAGGCTGTAGAGTTTTCGTAGAAAAGTATGACAATCTTGACAGAGCGATTACAGACCATACAAAACAAGGATTAGTAAAAGTAATAACAGACAAAAGAGGCAAGATACTCGGAGCCCATATTTTGGGCAGCAGAGCGGGAGAAATAATGCACGAGCTTTCTGTGCTAAAGGGGCTTGATCAACCTTTCTACAAGTTGAACGATATAATACATGTATATCCGACATATTCGGATATTTTAAGAAAGCTTGCCCAAAAGGCATATATTGAAAAGTTGTCTGAGCAGCCCATAATAAAAGGAATGAGGAAGGCGGCTTCCGGAAACAAAAAGGCAATCTCTTCTGATGAAATGGTGGTTGCAAAGCCGATACACAATAAGAAAAATCCCCGGAAAGGAAAAGAGCATGATTAAGAAAAGCAAGAGGATAATAATACTTGCGCTTTGGCCTTGCTGTTCTGGATTGTCTATAAATATACCGAGGGTGGCAGTCGGTTCACACTTGAAAACCTAAAAGAAAACAGGACCATTCTAAAAAACTATGTCAATGAGAACTTCATCAAGACAATTTTGATTTACGGACTGATTTATTAAAAACTGAAGAAAAAGAGGTCGGAATAATGCCGGTAAATGGGCCGAAATACTAGGCATAGGTTTTGCAGAAAATCATTGGTTGCAGAGAAAAATAAATGTTTAAAAGCATTAAATGGCGGTATATATAAAATAAGAGGGAGAGTATCCCTCGAGAATAAGATGATGACCTCTTAAATGAAAATGAACGGTTCGGATACTGTGCATCGATTCCAACAAGATTGGAAAGTGCAACGGAAGTCCGGGCAAAAAACCTTTACCTTATGTAAAGAGTGAACGTTTCGAGCAGTAGCTAAATGTGTTGAACACTAGGATTCGAGCCAATAGAAGAATAGATATCTTCGTTGGCGCATGAGCTTAGCTAGTTTTATGAAGCAAAGAAAGACTTTCCAAATCCTTAAAAAGATCGGAAAATTAAAGTTTGAAGGGTAAGGTGAAGTATAATAACGGAAATACAAAATGCAACATTAAGAGGGACTGATTCTTATTCAGGATGAACCGGACGGCAATTGTTTTAATTGTTATAGTCCGGTTCATTTGTTGCGTTTAAAACAATGGATGTGTACTCTCGCTTTTGATATGATGATAGATATAGACAAAATAAGGGAGAGAGATGATGGAAAACAACACCGTAAATGCAATCGAAAATAGAAGTGAAACTCAAGCAAGCGGGGAACGAAACGATTTTCTAAAAGTTTTGGCATGCATATTCATGCTTATAGATCACGTCGGGTACATGTTTTTTCCACAATTCATAATACTTAGGGTTGTCGGTCGTTTGGCATTCCCTATTTTTGCATATGGAGTAGCAATGGGTTATCGAAAAACATCCAACCTCGGAAGATACATGAAACGCTTGGCTGTTTTTTCCTTGATTGCGCAAGTTCCGTACATTTGGTTTTCGCCCGGGAATCTCAATATAATGCCCACTTTGCTTGTTGGACTTTGGGTGGTTTGGCTGCATGAAAATGGAGGTCGCTACGGGTTTGTTTTGGCCGGACTGCTGGTTGTGACGGGAGACATACTTCACTTGCAGTATGGATCATATGGATTGATGATGATCTGGATATTTTACATTTACAGTGAGAGAAAGGGGATACTTGCTCTCGCTTATGCCGCGATGTCGATTTTTTTTGCATGGGCTTACGGATGGCCGTTTTCCATGGTTATGCAATTATTTAGCATTGGAGCGCTTCCGTTCATATTTGCCGATTGGAAAGTGAAACTTAGAGTTAACCGCTACTTCTTCTATGCCTTCTATCCGGGACACATAATCATATTGCTTCTTATAAGGATGCTTATTAGTGGAAAGTAGAAAGGAGAAAGTAGTAAGTGGAAAGAGGAAAGTAGAAAGGAAAAGCAAAAAGCAAAAAGCAAAAGATTGAAAACAGTAGAACGTGAAACTTAGAATGTGTAAAGGAAAAGATAAAATGCTGACATCTGATTTAGCTGGAAAGGAACAAGTAAGCCTTGAGGCGAAAAATTAGTTGATTTGGGATATGATTTATTTCTTATGTCTTTGTATTTTGTACTTGTTTTTACTTTTGACTTTCTACTTTCTACTTTATACCATATTGGGCGCAATCGCAATTTATTGCGATTGCGCCCAATATGGTATAATAATAAAAATGCTTGGAGGTGCTCCAATGAAAATGATTACAGTCATTATACACGATGAGGATTCCAAGGAATTACTTAAAAAACTGAATGAAAAGGAATTTGGAGTAACTAAGCTCGCATCAACCGGAGGATTCCTGCGTTCAGGCAACACCACTCTATTGATAGGAGTTTCGAAAGAACAGGTAGATGAGGTGCTTGAAATGATAAAGGTAACATGCAAAAAACGTAGACAATTAACCACAACAGCCCCGGTCGGAGCCAATACAAGCAATTTTGTGGTCTTGCCCTTGGAGGTTACAGTTGGCGGAGCAACAGTCTTTATAACCGATGTAGAGCATTATGCGAAATATTGAAAGGAAAATCCATGGCATATAGAAATCTCACAGGCCATGAAATGGTTAAAAATTATCTTAAAAAAGCCCTATTTAACGGGGTTCTTTCCCATGCATATTTTTTTGAGGGGCAATCAGGGGTCGGCAAGTTTGAAATGGCGAAGGAATTTGCAAAGGCGGTCAATTGCCAGGAAGTAAGTGGCGAGGCTTGTGATGCGTGTCTCAGCTGTCGAAAGGCGAATCTGGGCAACCATCCTGACATAATTGTGATTGGTCCCGACGGAAGAAGCATAAAGAACGAGCAAGTTAAGGCTATCCAGACGGAAATGCATCTTAAGCCCTATGAAAGCCGCAGAAAGGTATTTATAATAGACAGTGCCGATACAATGACCCCGCAGGCGCAAAACAGTTTGCTGAAGGTTCTGGAAGAGCCTCCGTCTTCGTGTCTTGTAATTCTCGTTAGCGCAAATGCTGCAGGCCTTCTTCCGACAGTGAAGTCACGCTGTCAAAAACTGCATTTCGACGGAAATGAGAGTGGAATCTTGCCATCAGCAAATATTGAAGGTTTGACGATTGGCAAGGCCCGGGCAATTGATGAGGGCTTCCGGTTTGCTGGGGATTGTCTGACGGGAGACATAAAATCCATGCTGGAGTCTTCCGAAGCATTGTCAAAGTTGGACCGCGGGGAGTGCTTGAACAACCTTTCAGTGATTTTGACCTGTTTTAGAGACTTATCCGTCTATAAAGAGACAAAGAACGGAAAATTTATCGTCAATCATGATAAAATTAACGATATAATAAACTTGGAATGCAAAGCGGACGGAAAAGCCTTCTATAGAATTGTCGAGGCCTTGATGGATGCAATAGAGGAAATTAATAGAACTGTAAACCAGCAGATGGCCGTGGACCATCTGATTCTAAAAATACAGGAGGCGCTGCAATGATAAAGGTGGCTGGAATAAGATTCAAGGAAGTGGGCAAGATATATTATTTTGACCCGGGTGAATTTGAAATAGAGCAAGGACAAAGCGTAGTAGTTGAAACCGTAAGGGGTATAGAGTACGGAAAAGTTGCTATAGGTTCAAGGTTCGTGCCTCAAAAAGAGGTGTATCAACCGCTTAAAAAGATCTTGAGAATAGCGACGGAGGAAGACGATAAAAAGAATGAAGAAAATAAGAAGCAGGAAAAAGAAGCGTTTGAGCTTTGCCAATGCAAAATAGAAAAGCACAAACTTGAAATGAAATTAATCGATGTCGAATTCACATTCGACAACAATAAAATAATATTTTATTTTACAGCCGATGGAAGAGTGGACTTCAGGGAATTGGTAAAGGATTTGGCGTCTGTTTTTAGAACACGAATTGAGCTTAGG
>JAENWJ010000065.1 GCA_016649995.1 Peptostreptococcaceae bacterium | reverse complement strand
CTCTTAATTGAAATCTCAAATACGAGTTTCGCTAGCAATTATTTATTGCTTTAATTCTTTTTTAATGCTTTGCTCTCTTACTGTTCAGTTTTCAAAGACCGCTATTTCACTTGCTTTGCGCCATTTCCCTTTCGGCGACTCTGTTATAATATCATTTGCCTATATCCATGTCAACCACTATTTCACGGTTTTTCACTATTTGTTTCGCTCTTTCTTTAAATGCAAATATTGCTTGTGGTTTTATGCTTTTTGTTCGTTTTTTTGCCTATTCAGCGTACTTTTCTGTAAATTTACAGCCGCATTGTTCGCTTTCAATGGTGCTCCTTGTATAATCCTTTAAAAATTATTAAAGTCATCTTCATCAACACCATAAGCGCAGAAGGTAAAAAAATAAAAAGATGCCAAGAGGCATCCTTTTATAATCTAAAATCATTCTTTTATCAACGGTTTCATTGTCGGGAAAAGTATTACGTCCCTAATTGATGGTGAATCAGTAAGAAGCATCAACACTCTATCGACTCCGATTCCGAGTCCTCCTGTGGGCGGCATTCCTACTTCTAAGGCTCTCAAAAAATCCTCGTCCATTCTGTGGGCTTCCTCGTCGCCAAGTTCCCGCTGTTTTAATTGGTCTTCAAAACGTCCCCTTTGATCTATTGGGTCGTTCAGCTCCGAAAAGCCATTTGCTATTTCCCATGTGTTTACAAACGCCTCAAATCTGTTGGTTATTTCAGGATTGTCAGGATTCCTCTTTGAAAGTGGAGAAACTTCGACAGGGTGATGCGTGATGAATGTCGGTTGAATCAAATGCTCCTCAACATATTCCTCAAACGCTTCGTTTATAATGTGGCCCTTCGCCATTCCTTCTTTCACTTCTATGTGAAGCTCTTTAGCCGCGGCAACAGCTTTTTCGAAATCCATATCGGAAAAATCTACTCCGGTATACTGCTTAACCGCTTCGGTCATTGAGATTCGTTTCCAAGGAGGCGTCAAATCAATTTCGGTTCCTTGATAGTTTATTTTGGCAGTCCCTAAAACCTTTTCGGCACAGTATGCGACAATATTCTCAGTGAGTTCCATCATATACTGATAGTCCTCATAGGCCGCGTAAAGCTCTATGGCTGTGTATTCCGGGTTATGCTTTATGGACATGCCCTCGTTTCTGAACATTTTGCCCATCTCGTAGACTTTGTCGAAACCGCCTACAATCAATCTTTTGAGATAAAGCTCATTGGCTATTCTCATGTACATGTCTATATCAAGAGTATTGTGATGTGTCACAAAGGGTTTTGCAACAGCTCCTCCGGGTATCGTATTCAAAATCGGGGTATCCACTTCTAGATAGTCGCGCTCATCGAGGTATTCTTTTATAGCCTTAATCACCTTCGAACGGATGATGAAAACCTCTTTTACTTCCGGATTAACAATAAGGTCAACATAACGCTGTCTATATCTTAAATCGGGATCCTTGAGTCCATGCCATTTTTCCGGTAGCACTTGAAGCGATTTCGTCAAAAGACTCATTTCCGAAATCTTTACTGAGATCTCCCCCTTACGGGTTTTGAAAACATCTCCAACAATCCCTACAATATCCCCTATGTCATACAATTGAAAGATTTCAAAGTTTTCTTCTCCCAAAAGGTCTTGCTTTACAAATATTTGTATTCTACCTTCTTTATCCATAATATCTACGAAAGATACCTTGCCCATTCCTCTCTTGGCCATTATCCTTCCGGCCATGCGGACATTTTTCCCTTCATATTCATCAAACGAATCCTTGATTGAATTGCTGTAGGCAGTACGCTCGAATTTTTCTATTTTAAATGGATCCATTCCTTTTTCCTTAAGCTTCTGCAGCTTATCTCTTCTTACCTGCAAAATCTCACTCAAGCCATTCTCTTCCATACTCCAACGCCCCCTATGCTTCCTTCCTTATATCAAGTATCCTGTACTTAATTGTACCGTTCGGAACAGTTATTTCGACTTCCTCTTCCTTCTTGCATCCAAGAAGAGCTTTTCCTATTGGAGATTCTGTAGAAATTTTAAACTCGTATGGATCGGCTTCCATCATTCCTACAATCGTATATTCCACGATTTCTTCCATATCAAAATCATCATCTTTTTTAAAATCAAGATCTATAACCTTTACAAGAGTCCCTACACCCACATAATCCAACGAAATGTCCTCATCTTTGACTATTCTGGCATTAGCACTCATGTTCTCAAGTTCTAGAATCCGAATCTCAACTTCTGCCTGTTCATTTTTCGCTTCATCATATTCCGAGTTTTCACTGATATCGCCGAATGCAAGAGCCTGTTTGATTTTGTCAGCTATTTCTCTTCTTCTTACTGTTTTGAGTTCGCCCAATTCATTCTCGATTTTTCCGAGTCCTTTTTTAGTAAAGATAAATTCTTTTTGCATCTTATTTCCCTCCAAATTTATGTGCCTGTTCTTTACATCAATAAATGCAGTAAAGAATAAGCACCGCCAATCACCAGTGCTCCAAATTTCTTATGCGACCAATTATAATGTAGTCGGTTTTCATTGTCAATGCATATTTAAACACCCTCTGCAATCAGCAATGTATCAAGCAATGCAAATATTTCCTCAGGATTTTCAGCTTGATTGATCTTGTTTTTTACGCTAGCGGAATTAGGGATTCCTTTAAGGTACCATGCACTATGTTTTCTAAATTCCCTTCCAGCTATATATGCCTCCTTATTCTCAACCAATCGAGTAAAATGGAATTTTGCCATTTGAACCTTCTCTCTATAAGAGGGCGATTCAATTTCATATCCCTTTTCCAGGAAATGACGCACTTCACTAAAAATCCAGGGATTGCCCTTCGCCGCCCTTGCTATCATTAGTCCGTCGCATCCAGTAATTTTAAGTGCCCTCGCTGCCGAAGGCCCGTCTACAACATCCCCGCTAAGTACAACAGGTATCTGCAATAACTCCTTGACTCTCGCTATAATATCCCAGTCAGCCTTCCCGAAGTAGTATTGATCCCTCGTTCTCCCGTGAACGGTAATGAAGTCCGCTCCCGCCGCCTCAATTCGAAGTGCGAAATCGACAACATTCACATTCACTTCGTCCCAGCCAATCCGCATTTTTACCGATACCGATTTCTTTGTGCTTTCAACTACCTTTTCCACTATCCTTGCCGCCAATTCGGGGTTTTTCATGAGCGCCGATCCTTCTCCGTTCTTTACCACCTTGGGAACCGGGCATCCCATGTTTATATCAAGAAAATTATTTTTACTATTCTCAAGCTTTTCAGCCGCTTCCGCCATGATATTAGGGTCCGATCCAAAAATCTGTATACCGGCAATTTTTTCGCTTTCGTTGATTGCAATCAGCTTCTTTGTCTTTAGATCCTTGTAGTGAAGACCCTTTGCGCTCACCATCTCTGTCACCGTAACATCGCAACCCATTTCGCTGCAAATTGTTCTATAGGTTTCATCAGTAATTCCCGCCATAGGACCCAAAAACAGCGGATTTTCTATTTCTGCATTTCCGATTTTCATCACTACCACCTGTTTGAATAGAATAAACCAATCAGCTTTTCCGATTCATATCGTAAATAATTTTAAGTCCATCGAGTGTCAGAAATTTATCAACGATTTCTATAGTCTCCGACTCGGAAGCTATCATACTTGAGAGTCCTCCTGTAGCAATAACCCTGATATCTTCCTTGTTCAATTCCTTCTTCATCCTTCTGACTATATAGTCCACAAGCCCAACATATCCGTAAATAACACCCGACTGTATGCTCTTGACAGTGTTTTTGCATATAACACCTTCAGGCTTTATCAATTCGACTTTTGGCAGTTTAGAAGCCTTTTGAAAAAGCGCATCGCTTGAAATCTTTATTCCCGGGGCTATAGTTCCGCCCATATACTCATTCTTGTCTGATATGGCGCAAAAGGTTGTTGCTGTTCCAAAATCGACAATTACGCACGGTCCTCCATACTTATGTATGCATGCAACCGCATTAACGATTCTATCGGCCCCGACCTGCCTTGGATTGTCATACTTTATATTAATTCCAGTCTTGATTCCAGGACCCACTACCAACGCTTCTTTGTCAAAATATTTGATTGCCATATGTTGCAAGGAATACATTATTGTCGGAACAACCGAGGATATGATTATATCTTTTATTGCCTCCGGAGGAATGCCCTCGCTTTTGAAGAATTGATGGACTATGATTCCTATTTCATCACTAGTCTTCGTCTTGTCTGTTGACATTCTCCAATTTCTCAGCAATTCCTGACCCTTGTAAACTCCCAAAACAATATTTGTGTTCCCGACATCGCATACCAATAACATTTTTTCACCTGCTTTTTAAAATTTCTTTATTCTAGATATAGCCGTTTTCAGAGCGTATTGAAACCTCTCCTGATAGAATCTCTTTCTCACTTCCGTCCTCATATTGTACCACAAGCTCACCGCTATCGTTAATCCCTGTTGCCAAAACTTCCACAGAATTGTTTTTTTCTTTAATCCAAATTTTTTTTCCAATCACGGCAGAATGCTTTCTGCAAATATTCAGGGCCTTTTCAAAATCTCCGTCTTCAAAAAATAAATCCAGGAATCTTTCAAGACAATTCAAAAAATGAAACAGAAGCTTTTTTCTGTCTACGGCTTCCCCAATTTCAATCTTCATCGATGTGGCCTTATCCGCCAATTCTTCGCTGAAAACATCGATATTTGCATTAATTCCGATACCCAGGACAATATAGTTCACGCAATCGACTTCGGCTTCCATCTCGGTCAGTATGCCGCAAACCTTCCTGTCTCCAACTACAATATCATTAGGCCATTTGACCTTCACATCGAGTCCATACAAGCATTTAATTGTTTCAATCAGGGCGGCGGCTGCTATTTGGGTTAATTTAGGCGCATCCTGTGGAGCAATTTTCGGTTTCAAAAGGAGCGACATCCATATTCCCTTTCCCGAAGGAGATGTCCACTCACGGCCCAATCTTCCTCTTCCGCTGTTTTGCTCCTCGCTTACAACCAATGTTCCGTCAGGCAAATCATCGGCATTCTCTTTTATGTAGTTGTTAGTGGACCCTATAGTTTCAAAGCAAACAACGTTATGACCCAAATGAACGGTAGACATTCCTATAGACAATTCATCTTTTGTCAACAAATCCGGTTCACCTACCAATCTATATCCTTTTCTGGATAAGGATTCGATTTCATATCCGGATTTTTTCAGTTCATTGATATGTTTCCATACAGCGGTCCTCGAAACCCCGAGGGTCTTGCTTATTGCTTCTCCAGAGACATAGTTCAATCTATGATTTTTTAGAAATTCCAATATGGTCCGATCCATCTTTTTGTTCCTCCCAGCAAACCTTTTAACTTTTCAAACCATTCTACCATATTATCCTTTGAATCAAAAGGCGGGCAGACCGCTTTTGCATGCAGTCTGCCCGAACTTAATTGATTATGTTTTTTAGCCGAAAAGCGAAAGCATAACACCCGCGGCCACGGCTGAGCCTATGACCCCGGCAACATTCGGGCCCATTGCGTGCATGAGTAAGAAGTTTGAAGGATTCTCCTGCTGCCCAACGGTCTGGGATACACGGGCTGCCATGGGAACTGCGGATACTCCCGCCGAACCTATGAGAGGATTGATTTTCCCTCCTGTAAGCTTGTTCATTATCTTTGCAAGTATGACTCCAGCTGCTGTTCCAACTGCAAAAGCCAGTACGCCAAGTACTATGATCTTGATTGTTTCAGCTTTGAGGAACTGTTCTGCTGTAGCTGTAGCTCCGACTGAAAGTCCCAGGAAGATTGTGACTATGTTTATGAGAGCATTGGCGGCAGTATCTTTTAGTCGGTCTGTCACCAAGCATTCCTTGAACAAATTCCCAAGCATAAGCATACCGATAAGTGTTGCAGCCGGCGGCAGCATGAGGGAAACAAGGAGTGTTACCATTATCGGGAAAAGCACTTTTTCCGATTTGCTTACTTTCCTGAGCTGGTCCATCTTGATTTGCCTTTCCGCTTTTGTGGTAAGGGCTTTCATGATGGGCGGCTGTATTATTGGAACAAGGGCCATGTACGAGTATGCCGCTACGGCTATTGGCCCCAAAAGGTCAGGTGCAAGCCTTGATGCAAGAAATATAGCTGTAGGACCATCAGCTCCGCCTATGATTCCAATTGCTCCGGCCTGTTGTCCTGTAAAACCGAGAAGTATGGCTCCCAGGAATGTTGTGAATATTCCAAACTGGGCCGCAGCTCCAAGGAGCAGGGCTTTTGGATTTGCTATCAGTGGTCCGAAGTCTGTCATTGCTCCAACGCCCATGAATATGATGGGCGGGAATATTCCAAGCTCGTCTCCCTGGAAGAAATACCAAAGCAAGCCTCCCGGTTCACCTTCTCCTCCATGAGGAACCATCATTCCTGCAAACGGCAGGTTTGTCAGAAACATTCCGAATGCAATCGGAACGAGAAGAAGCGGCTCGAAGCCCTTTTTGATTGCCAGGTAAAGAAGCAGGAACGATATAAGTATCATTAGTATGTTCTGGGGGTTTAGCCCCATGAAGCCTGTGCTCTGTATGAATTTTGTGACTATCTGTAGCATGGATGCATCTCCTTTCTGCTTTTGTTGTTCTCTATCGAGGGGTGCGTTAACCCAATACGACGAGAACGTCTCCAGCGTTTACAGATGCACCTTTGGTCACATTTACGCTAACGACTTTGCCGTCTTCCATTGCAACGATTTCGTTCTCCATTTTCATGGCTTCAAGTATAAGGAGGACATCTCCGTTTTTAACGGTATCTCCAGCTGCTACTTTTATGTCGAGGACTGTTCCAGGCATTGGGGATTCCACGATTGTTCCGCCTGCTGTTGCTGTTGCTGCCGGCGCTACGGGTGCTGAGGGTGCTGAGGGTGCTGAGGGTGCTGAGGGTGCTGAGGGTGCTGAGGGTGCTGAGGGTGCTGAGGGTGCTGCCGCCGCTCTTGGTGCTCTTGGAGCCTCTGGCACTCCTCCGATTTCTTCCACTTCTACTTCATAGGCCTTTCCATTAACCGATATGTTGAATTTTTTCATCCTTTTCTCCTCCAATTTGTAGGGCAGTAAAAGCAGTGGGAAGTTATAAGTGGAAAGAAAAAGATAAAAACTAAAATCAAAACAAAATAACCTTACTATGGTTTAATTGTTTTCAGCTTCTGTCTTTTACACTTGTTTCTTCTTCCTACTTTCTACTTTCTGATTTCCACTTTTTATTCTTCCATCTTTTCCTGCAATTTGCATGTTGCCAGCTTCTTTTTCTGTCTTTTCCCTTTGCCTTTAGGTTTTGTTCCTACTTTCTACTTTCTACTTTCTACTTATTGGACTCTCGTTTTCATCTGTTCGAATCTTCCTGCATTTCCCCAAGCCGGCAGGGCGTTTTGGGTTCTTCGGATATTTCTTACGATTATGTTATGCACAGATGTGTTCATACTCGAAGCCACCGCAGCCGCTATTACGGCTACTATGGCTTCGTCTATTTCGCCTTCTTTTTTCTCTATGGTTGTTTCAGGTTCAGTCACCGCTGCTACTACTAAAGCCTGTTTTTCTATTTTAGTCGATTTCGTTCCAAGAATGCGGCTCATGAGTGCTATCATTCCCCATAGTATACTGAGGGCAATAAAGGTTATTGCCATCCCAAGCAGTGTCACGTATAGCGACGCAAGCATTTTATCCCCAAGAGACATTGTCTTTATTATGTCCGGATTGGCGAAACGATCTATTAATGTCATTTTTTCCATGGATTCACCTCCAATAAAGTGATAAGTGGAAAGCTAAAAGTTCTAAGTAGAAAGTTCTAAGTGGAAAGTTCTAAGTGGAAAGGAAAAGATAAAAACTAAAATCAAAACAAAATACCTTTTTTCCCTGTTTTAATTATTGCAGCTTCTGTCTTTTGCACTTGTTTCTACTTGCTACTTGCTACTTTCTTTTTTTCTGCTTGTTCACTTTTTATTATTTTTCTATTTTTCTCTTGCTCTTGTTTTTTTCACTTTCTGCTTAAAGCAGTATGTCTCCTTGCCTGTTGCTTTTATTGTTGCTTTTGCCTTTCTTTCTACTTTCTACTTTCTACTTTCTACTTTCTACTTTCTACTTTCTACTTTCTACT
>JAENWJ010000064.1 GCA_016649995.1 Peptostreptococcaceae bacterium | reverse complement strand
ATTGAAAATAGTCATTTATCACGAATAAGAGGGGATGGCTGTTTATTTCAATCCGCTGTTTTGGTATTATAAGGTGTAAGGAAAAATAGATGGTGAGGGGTAAGGAACATGAAAAAATGGGATTATATTATTGTAGGGGCTGGACCTTCGGGAATTTTCGCTGCGCTTGAATTAAAGAAATTGGACGAATCATGCGAAATACTGATGCTTGAAAAGGGCAACCCGATCGAAAAACGCACATGTCCGAAACGTATCACAGGAAAGTGCGTGGGCTGTAATCCATGCAATATAACGACAGGCTTCGCCGGAGCCGGCGCTTGGTCGGACGGAAAGCTGTCGCTTTCCGAGGAAGTGGGAGGTAATCTGCCGACCTATATTGGCCGAGATGAGACACGAAGGCTGATTAAGTATGTGGATGGACTATACATTAAATTCGGCGCAGACAAAAGGGTATACGGAATGGATGAGAGCGAAGGCATAAAATCCATACGGAAAAAGGCCATAGAGAGCAATCTTAATCTGATAGAATGCCCAATAAGGCATATGGGAACGGAAGTTGGAAACACTATATACACGGAGCTGCAGAAGCATTTGCAGGAAATAGGCGTGGAGCTTTCCTTCAGAAATCCGGTGAAGGACCTTCTTATTGAGGACGGAACCGTATGCGGAGTAGTGGCTGACAAAGACTACTTTGGCGAAAAGGTTGTAGTATCCATTGGGAGGGAGGGCTCTGAATGGTTCAAGGCCATCTGCGAGAAATATGCAATAGATACGGAAGTAGGGGATGTCGATATAGGGGTAAGGGTGGAGACGCGCCGTGAAATTACGCGGGAGCTTGATGAAAACATGTACGAGAGCAAGCTGGTATACTATACGCCCACCTTCGACGACAAGGTAAGGACATTCTGCAATAATCCCGGTGGAGAAGTTTCAACAGAGTATTATAATGACAATCTGGCCGTTGTAAACGGGCATAGCTATAAATCGGAGGATAAGAAGACTGCAAACACAAACTTTGCTCTCCTCGTCACCAAGCATTTTACTGAGCCGTTCAATGCACCCTTAGCATACGGAAAGCATATTGCAAAGCTCGGGAACATGCTTTCGGGAAACAAGGTCATAGTTCAGCGCTATGAGGACTTTAGGCGCGGAAGAAGGACTACCGTCCAAAGACTCGCCAGAAACAATATTGTTCCGACACTTGTTGATGCTGTTCCGGGAGATTTGTCTCTTGTTTTGCCGTATAGGATCATGAAGGACATTGACGAAATGCTGAAGGCCCTAGATAATATAGTTCCGGGAATAGCAAGCAATGGAACGCTCCTATATGGAGTAGAGGTTAAATTCTATTCCAATAGGGTAAAGGTTGGTAAAAATTTCGAAACGAACATCTCGAATCTCTATGCACTGGGGGACGGAGCCGGAATTACGCGAGGACTTATGCAGGCCAGCGTAAATGGAGTTAGCTTTGCAAGGCAAATAATGGAGTAAGCATGGGATTGTAGTTTGGACAATATATTTTATCGAGATTATTAAGACATGTATTCATAGGCGGTGGGATTATTGAAAAAAAATAAATTTTATACCATAGTAATTTTGATCATGCCCCTGCTTTTGTTCGCTGTATTTTTCCTCGGCAATGTTTCAAGAGACAAGGCTATAAATGGCGGAATAGACTGCGTGGAAGCACTTGTACGCATAGATGAACTGACGGGGGATGCCTATGAAGGACGGCAAATGGGAACCCCAGGAGGCGAAAAAGCCTCGGAATACATAAAAAATGCATTGCGTGAGCAAGGCATTCAAAGCTTAGAGGGAGAAGGGTACGGGATTTCATTTGACGCAACGACGGCTATTGTCGAATCCGCGGAATTCAAGATTGAAGATATGGGCGCAGGCTTTGCGGATACACTTGAAATATACAAAGACTACAATCCAGTGACGAAAGGTTTGGGAGGAAGTATAGACTACGCAGGACAAATATTGCTGGCTGTGGGGCCCATAGAGTATATTCCGGGACATATGCTGGCGGGCAGAGTGGTAGCTGCAAGGACAAGCAATCTTACACATGAAGCCAAAATCCACGTGCTTAGGAGCGGGGGACAAGGTATACTTTATTATGACGATTCGAAAACAGGCGGATTTGAAATAGAAAGAAAGAGCATCGATGCTTCGGGAAAGAGCATCGAATCCATTTTTACGGCACGCATAACCGGCGAGGTCTATGATAAGCTGATTGACGGTGCCGAGGATGGAGTCTTTGACGGCGCCGAGATTCGCGTCAAAATTGGATTCCCATACATTGCGGGTGAAAACATAATCGCTTGCATACCGGCTCCTAAAAGCGACGAATATCTGATTATAGCAACAGGATACGATGGCTATGGAGCATATGGCGAAACCGGCCATGTCCCGGGAGCAATAGACAATGCAAGCGGTATTTCGGGGCTTCTGGAGCTTTCGGAAAAACTGAGTAAAAGTAATATGACTCCGAGCAAGAACCTTGTTTTTATGTTTCTTGACGGCGAAAAAACAGGAGCCGCTGGGATGAATGAATACATTAAAAATCCTTTGTTTCCGCTTGAAAAAACAGAGCTGATATTTTTGGAAAACCTCGGATGGAAGAATTCCGACAAGACCAGTATTGCCTACGATGCAGGCAGTAATTCATCGGAGAACCTTGCCGAAAGGATTATTCAAGATTATGAAAAGACCGGACTTGAGGCCTTCATCGAGGATGCCTATTTGGAGGGAAGCCCTAAAGCATTGAGCGATGCAGGGGTCCCGGCCGTGATGCTTGCCGGCGCATCAAGAGAAGAGCTTAAGGTCATTGCCGGTACGCCAAAAGACAATTCGGGTCAATGGGACGAGAATGTATTTACAGAAAACTTGTCCGTATGTCTCGATTTTGTCGAGGCTGATTGCTATGATATGCCTTATTCGGGATACGTGGACATGGGAGCGGCTATGTTTGGACTGATTCTTATGGCCCTTCTTTATGTTTCATATGCTTTTCATACATTGCATAGAAGACATCCGGGCGCATGCTTTGGAAGCAAATCAATTAGCGGATTGTATTTTTCAACGCCGCGCATTCTGGCGGAGGGGCTATCAAGCTTTGTCATGCTGGCTTTGGCGACCATAGCGCTGACGGCTTTTGCGGTCAACCTGCATCTTCTGGATTTGCATTCGTTTCACGGAGCGTCGGAAAGATTGTATTCTTTTATAAAAAATATCAAAATTGAGGAATTCAATAATCTATTTAATGAAGGCCTTGCTTTAAGCGTTGGATTAGTGTCCGCATCCGCGGCCATCGCATTTACAGCCGGCCTCTTTGCGGGGATGCATCAAGGGACGATGCGCATAGGGAAATCGGAAGGAAGGGGAATATTGCCGATTATGGTATTGTCTCTTCCTCAAGCATTTATTGCACTGGGTCTTTTGTATGTTTCAACCATCTATATGAGAGTGTATATGGCAGATGGCGGGGTCTCTATACTTGGCCTTGAAACCTTGATATTCCCGGTAATTTCAATGACAATTGTTCCTTTTGTTTGGTTTTATGGAGAAGTGTCAAGCATGGCTCAAGGGGAAATGGTTAAGGATTATGTTCTTTTGGCAAGAGCCAGGGGGTTCACAAGAGCAAACATATCGAGACATGTTTTCAAGGGCCTATTCATAAGTTCTGTCAAGCGTATTCCGGAATTGATGGCGATTGTATTATCAAATTTGATTGTTGGCGAATACATATTTGGATTACCGGGCATAACCAACCGTTTGCTTGTGGAAATTAAAAGCCCGGAAACGGCTTTTTCGGCAATGCTGTTAATTGGAGTGGTATACATTGTGTCTGTGCTGCTTTCGAAAGCACTTGTCGCTCTCCTGAATCCGAAGGGAGGGTATTGACATGAAAAAGAGAAACTATCATTTGGCAGCGGGCTCCATATTGTCTTTTGCTGTTCTTTTACTTATGCTTTTTCCGGAATTCATGGTTCCGGAAAAAATTCATTCTTTAGAAAATATAATGGATTTAGGTGAAATGGAGTATATTGGCATTATAATAAACGGAATCCGGATGGCTGCAATTACTGCGGTTTCGGTTGCGGCCATTCGCCTTATAATTGCAATTCCGACAGGGATTATGGCAGGCCTCGGCAGCTGGAGCGCAGGAAAACTTATAGGTCTATTTGAATCAGTTTTCAAGATTTTGCCACCCAACATAATCGGCCTGGTTATCCTTGTGGGAATATTTGCCAATGATTCGTTCGGCGTAACATTTGCGGTTGTTTTTACTGCCGTTCTGAGTTTTGTCGGCTGGAGCGAAGCAGCAGAAAGAATTTCGATTGAAATGAAAGGGCTGCAGGGTGACATGGTGTCTAAAGGCCGCGATGCTGCGGGCAAAGGATCTTTTTCTATTGCCTTTGGAAACATGGGGAGACTCTTAAAGGATGACCTTCCGGCCATGTTTTTTGATCAAACGGCAAAGGTATTGACGCTTATTGCACAGCTGTGCGTATTCTATGGATTATTGAAAGGATTAGGCATTGGATCAAAGACAGGCACACAATTTCTTCCGTATTGGCAGGAAAAGCCATGGATGGTTCTTTATCCGGCATGTGCGTTTTTTATAGCGATATTCGGGTTTAATCTTATGGCGGAAGGTCTGAGGATAAGGCACAGACGCTCTATTGAGAATCCATATGACAAATACAGATTTTCGGCAATTGCTGTAGTGCTATGCATAGCATCGGCTTTGGCGGTTCTGTTTGTATATTTAAATCTTTTCATTCCTGACTTTAGCATGGCTGAGATGCGCCGAACACTAGACTTCGAAAGAACCGGAGAGCTGATTCCCGGCAGCGTAGAGGTCAGTGAAAGAGCCAATCTGATAGCCTCTGAATTGGAAATGATAGGTTTTTCACCGGTTTCGGATTCCCTTATACAAAGCTATGAAAGAAAAGAAAGCTATTCGCCAATTTACGATGAGCTGACATTTGCCGCGGGAGAAGAAAAAATTAACTACTTGGCCGGCACGGATTACTTTGCGGAAACCTTCGGTAGATTCGATGTATCCGGAAAGGTATTCGACGGACGAGGAATGGACTATTATTCATTGGAGGAAAGCCATCGGGATTTTTCGGGCTATTGGGTAATGATTGGAAAGCGCAGGTATAGCGACGGGGATATTATTAATTTTGCAGAGAAATTGCTTTCGGAATATGGGGCAAGAGGCGTTCTCCTTGTCAGAGACGAGATGGAATATCGTTACACTGCGCAGGGAAGCAATCCGTCTGCAAAACCGATTCTGACTATAAGCGAAGAGCTAGCTCAAGCTTTAGCTAATGGGATAGGGGAACTTTCTTACAGGCAAATATCGAAATCAAACGATGGCCAAGGTGTCTATGTTTTAGGAGAGATGGAAAACACGGAACGCGCAAAGCAAGAAATAATAATCGTTGGATTGTCATATGGCTGGCAGTATGAACCTATAAAGAGCGGAAAGATAGAATTCGGACTTGAGCTTGCGAGGCAGCTGGCTCGAAGGAAAGACAGGATAGAACAGACAATTGTTTTTGCATTTTTCGATTCGTCGGGAGGTGCAAATCGAGAGGGAATGGATTACTTTGCGGAGCACATGCCATTTAGCAAGGAAAATGTCGCTCTATATATTGATTTGACAGGGGTTTATGAAGAGGCCTCCGGGAGTGTGGCCTACAAAGCGGAAATGGACAATCCAGGTTACTCGGCAATCGTAGACAGCAGAATAAGGACTATTCTGCATGAAAAGGATTATCCTTACGAATATAGCCGAATGCAAAGCATTTCCAATGGAAAAATGTTCGAAGAAAATAATATTGATACAATAACGATTGGCTTTGAGCCATATCCCGGGAGCTCGATGGATATTGAAGACCTTGGCAACATAATAGTTAAGACAATTATCAAGCTCGGCCGATAGGAGGGTAACCATGAGGCACAAAACAATACTTAGGATTGGCAATCTTTCTGTTTCCGAGAAGCGTAGTGGAAAAACGGCAAAGCTTATAAGAAACATGGATTTTCAGCTTGAACAGGGCGGCATATTGGGAATAGTCGGGGAAAGCGGCAGCGGCAAGGAATATTTGCCAAAGGCCTTGCTCGGGCTTTTAAACAGAAATGAATATAATATATCCGGAGAGGCTCTTTATCTAGAGCAGGATATTCTTTCTATGGATGAATCCGATTTGAGAAAAATTCGGGGCAGTGAAATTGCATATGTATTCGGCAATCCGAGAAGCGTGCTTAATCCCTACCTGACCATAGGCAGGCAATTGAAGGGATTGGCAGGACACTACCGGCTTGAGAGCGTGCAGAACGGAGTCGACGAAGTCCTTGAAAACCTCGGAATTGAAGACCCAAAGAGGATAAAAAAGGCCTACGCATCCCAGCTTGAAGATGAACTGTTATATAGAATAGGCTTGGCAATGGCTGCCATACCCAGACCTAAAATACTGATTATTGATGAGCCTGCGGAAGACTATGGCGGCATGGCGAAAAAGGGGATGCTGGTACTTTTAAAGAGAATCGCTATTCAGTATAGGATATCCATAATCGTAATGACAAAGGATTTCGAACTGGCAAGACTCCTTAGCGATAGGATCATAGTAATGTATCATGGAATAGTTGTGGAGGAGGGAACGGTGAATCAATTTATTGAAGGCGCCGACCATCCGTATTCTGCGGGTCTCGTTCGAAGCATTGAGTCGGCAATAGAAAAAGATGAAGACATGTATGCATTGCCCGGGGGCCAGACACGATTTGGTGACAATACATTGAGATGCCCCTTCATAGAACGCTGTGAGCGCAGAAAATATGTTTGCGCGAACGAGATGCCCAAGCTTGCCGGGGAGGGCCTTCATAAGGTCAGATGCTTCAATCCCGTGGGAGGGGAAGAGTTATGAGGGCACTGCTTGAAGCAATCCATTTAAGGAAAGAATATATCTGTCGGAAAAATCTGCTTGGCCCCAAGATAATTGCGAAAGCCTTAGACTATGCAAGCCTAGAGATATTTGAAAATGAAACGCTTGGGCTTATCGGGGGACATGAGAGCGGGAAAACGACCCTTGGAGAATTGATTGCAGGGCTCGGCGTTCCAGATTACGGCAGAATTGAATTCAGAGGCAAGGACATTGGAAAATTGAAGGGAAAAGAAAAAAAAGGAATACATGGGAAAATCCAGATTGTCTTTCAAGATGTTGCGCAGCATGTTGATAGCCGGTTGACAATAGGAGAGGTCATAGGCGAATCGATTATCAGCTGCAAAAGAATTCAAAAAAACCGGGAGCCGCTGGAAATGATGGAGGTTTTGGAGATTGTCGGACTGAATCCGTCCATCGCTTATTGCTATATAAGCCGATTGGATGAAATGGATGTTAAGAAGGTGGGCATAGCTCTTGCCACATTATGGCGACCTGATTTGATAGTATTGGATGAACCCACCGATAGACTGGATGCATCAATCAGGGGGCAAGTTATCGATACAATACAGAAGATTAAGGAGCTTTACGGAACGAGCTATCTCTTTATTAGCAAGGATTTGAACACAGCAAAGAAAATTTGCGATAGAATAGCTATTATGCACGAAGGTAGAATAGTAGAAATCGGACAGGCAAAGGCTATAATGGAGAATCCGAAAAGTGAATATGCAAGGGAATTCTTGGATTCCATTCTATAAAAAACGCAAAGGGTTTTTGGAAATTATTTAGAAAGGCGTGAAAAAAATGTTTCTGCAAAATTGGAAAGAAGAAAAATTTGAAAAAATATTCAACAATGTATATTACAATTTCAATAACCTAAGAGAATCTGACGAATCCTTCAGCAGAGAGGACTTAAGAAAGCAGCTTGACGACCTTTATGTGAATCAGGGAAACGATTTAGAAGGAAGGGGCGAGTCCATGGATATAGCTATGTGCGCGCAAATTGCTGCCCTGGAGCAGGTTCTTTCGGAATGGGAGGATGACGCTGAGTGAGGGTTTTTATTGCGGTTAAGTTTGATGAAGACATAAAAAATGGGAAGCTGTTATACACTCAAATATACGAAAGCGGGTTCTCGCAATGAATATAAATAAAAAAAGACAAAATCCTACAAGCAACAGGCTGGGGGAAGATCCGGTTTTTTCTTTGCTGCTAAGACTTTCGCTGCCGGGGATTTTTTCGATGGTAATACAGGCTCTCTATAATGTTGTTGACAGCATATATGTTGGACACCTGAGCAAAGCGGCATTGTCCGCTATTTCTTTGGCTTATCCCATCCAATTGGTTCTTATATCCATAGGCGTCGGAACCGGTATTGGGGCCAGCTCGCTAATAGCGAGGTTTTTGGGGGCGGGCAGGAAGGAAGAGGCAAAGGTGGCCGCAGAGCAGGCAATATTCTTATCAATAATTTACAGCATTGTCTTCGCTGGCATCGGACTAAT
>JAENWJ010000063.1 GCA_016649995.1 Peptostreptococcaceae bacterium | reverse complement strand
GGTTTAATCATATAGAATTCCTTTCGTTATAAATATTATCCTTCTATATGTATTATTCGACATAAGTATAAAAATACCTTTTTGTGCTTATGTGGTTATTTTTCTTAACAATTATTATTATCTTAGTTTTTCAGTGGCCTCGTAATCCATGGGGTGTTTCAGGCGTACTTGCAAACTGGGGTGCTTGGATTTACGAGGCCGTAGGCGGAAGTGTAGACAAATGGTATTATTTCAGCAGCAACGGTGCTCAGGCAACTCTTGAAGCTGGAATTCTCAACCATGCTCCATCAATGAGAAATATCGGCATCATATTCGGTGCATTGTTCGCATCGTATGCCGCTTCTCAATTCAAAATCAAAAAAATCAAAAGCAAAAAGCAAGTTGTAGCCGCGGTACTCGGCGGGCTCATGATGGGTTACGGCGCAAGAATCGCATATGGTTGCAACATCGGAGCTCTTTACAGTGGTATTGCTTCCCTTTCACTTTCAGGATGGGTATTCGCATTCTTCATGTTCTTCGGGGCAGTCGTAGGCAGTAAATTGCTAGTAAAGTACTTTATGTAAATATTATAGGACAACAATGACACAGGGAGGTTCACATGGCTCGAGAGAAAAAAGTTGAACAATATGATGTAGTAATCATCGGAGGCGGTGCCGCCGGACTCACCGCCGGAATATACAGCGGTAGAGCTCGTCTCAAGACATTGCTTATAGAAAAATCGCTTGTTGGCGGACTCGCCACATACACCAACGAAATGGAAAACTACCCGGGATTCCCCGAAGGCACAAGCGGCGGCGGACTGATGGAACTTTTCCACAAGCAAACAAAAAAATTCGGAGTAGAATTCAAATTGACAGATGTTAAAAGCGTTGATTTGGCTGGCGAAGTAAAGGTTGTAGAGACATTCAGAAACAAATTCGAAGCAAAAGTAGTAATAATCGCTTCCGGAGGAAGACCTAGAATCACAGGCGCCATCAACGAAGACAAGTATCTCTTCGACAAAGGCATTTCTTTCTGCGCAACATGCGACGCCGCATCAAACACAGGCAAGACTGTAATGGTGATAGGAAGCGGAGACGCAGCTATTGAAGAAGGAATGTTCCTTACTAAGTTTGCAGACAAGGTAATTGTTTCGGTAATGCATGACAATGGCAAGATGGACTGCAACGAAATCGCTAAAGCCGCTGCTCTCGACAACCCGAAGATGGAATTCATTTGGAACACAGTTACTCATGAATTTAGGGGTGAAGACGAACTTGAGTATGTAGTTCTAAAGAACCTCAAGACTGAAGAACTTATTCCAGTCAAGGTTGACAGCTGCTTTGAATTCATCGGATACATCCCTAACACGGAAATGTTCAAAGGCCAAATCGATATGACCAACCGAGGATATATCCTCACAAATGAAAAAATGGAAACAAACCTGGCAGGTGTTTACTCCGTAGGCGATGTACGAGAGAAATTCCTCAGGCAAGTTGCAACAGCAGTAGGCGATGGAGCCGTTGCCGGTTTCAGCGCAGAAAAATTTATTTCTGAAGAAGAGCAGTTCAAGAGTTATATCCTTAGAAACGATATAGACAACCTTGTTTATATTTACAATGGAATCGACGAAGCAAGCCGCGAATTACTTCCAAAGGTACAACAAATAGGTTTGGACCGCGAAGGCTATGTTTGCACTCCCGTTGACGTTTACAAATCAAAGGGAATCGCAGAAAAACTTGGAGTAGACACTTTCCCATGCCTTGTTGTTGTCAAAGACGGCAAAATCGTTGACAAAATAGACAATGACCTTTGCGAAAGCAGCATCTGTCAAGCTTTGGACGCATGCGAATGCTCCTGCAGCAGTTGCACCTGCAATTGCTAAGATAATTATTTAAGCACCGCATATTGTGATGTACGATGCCTAAAGAAAAATCCCGGGAAACCGGGATTTTTCTTATTTTTATATATATAATTAGTGGTAGAATGGTGCAGTATAGATATGTTTGAAAAGCTGTGGAAAGGATAAAAACAATGAAAAACCCTTCGAGAAATGGATCTTTTTACATAATCTTAGCCGGTAGCTGCTGGGGTTTCATAGGCCTCTTTGTAAAAAATTTATACAAACTTGGCCTGACTCCCTATGAAACGGTTTTTTACAGAATGCTTATAGGGACTGCATTTCTCGCTCTCGTCATCATGTTCAAACCATCCGCAGGCTTTAAAATAGGCAGGAATGCCCTATCAAAAACATTGGCCATAGGACTTATCAGCCAAATGCTTTTCAATTACTCCTACTTCAAATCAATCGATATGAATCCTCTCAGCCTTGCCGTAATCCTAATGTATACGTCCCCTGTATTTGCAATCATACTCGCAAGGATACTTTACAAGGAATCGCTTTCCCCCAAAAAAATCGTCGCCCTTATTTGCTGTCTAGGCGGCTGCTTCTTTACAGTAACAGGCGGTAATCTGATTTTAAGCAACCTTAGTCTTTCAGGCATATTATTCGGACTTCTTTCGGGACTCAGCTATGCCATGTTCCCTATAATAAGCAAGAGCATCCCTTCCGGAACAAGCCCATACACACTCACCTTCTACTCCATGCTTTTCGGATGCATCTTCTTCATCCCTGTTGCATATTTCAACAATGCCCTGACTTTTTCCGTTTCAACCGGCAAGATACTCAATTTGGCACTTCTGGCATCTGTGTCGACAGCCTTGCCATACATTTTCTATTACACAGGAATGAGCAAGGGAATAGAAGCATCAAAGGCGGGTGTTATAAGCTCAATAGAAGTTGCCGTAGCCATAATCGTATCTATTGTCTTCTTCAGAGAAAGCCTAAACGCAGTTCAATTCATGGGCATCATTCTTGTATGCCTCTCGATATTCATACTCAGTACAAAAAAAAGGCCGGTTTTCCCGGTTCTCAAAGAGCCAAAATAAAAGCGCCATCCTCCACGGAATGGCGCTGCTTATGTCTTATATCTTTGAATATAATAATAAGCTTAACTATGCTTTAGTAACATTGGCGGCTTGAGGTCCTCTTTCGCCTTGAACAACTTCGAATTGAACTTCTTGTCCTTCATCCAATGTTTTGAATCCGTCCATCTCTATAGCTGAGTAATGTACAAAAACATCATCTTCACCTTCAATTGAGAGAAAACCGAATCCTTTTTCTGCGTTAAACCATTTAACTGTACCTAATTTCATTTGCAAATCCTCCAAAACTTAATATATTTGTGTCAAGCACATGTGCATATTATCATAAAAAGAAAATATTGTCAATAATTTCTGAAAAAACAGTTATCTTCAAATGAGCCTATACCGTCTAGATTATTGTTCCTAATCCTAAAATGGCGCGTAATTCTGCTCCGACCACCAATTATCCTTAAGCATCTCGTATTGCGCAGCAAATTGTTCGTAATGGGTGCGTTCCCATTCTGCTAGCAGAACTTAGCGGCCTGAATAGAACATATACAAGCGATATTGTGCGAAAAAATCGTAATATTTCCTACTTGTCCTTATCCTTATCATCATAAAGTATATCTGTTATGACCTTGGTAAAATCAACAGAATTCTTTTCTGTAAGAACAGTTTTTCCTGTAGTATTTTCAATTTCCTTACGAGCATTACCTGCTATACTACCACCTTTTATTGCTACTTCTCTATTCTCATCAAAATTTTTAGGTTTAATATTTTTTGAAAGCTCTGTAGTTGTAGCTTCTGCTAACATATTTAGTACAAGCTCTAATGTAGACATATTATCTCTTAAATTTTCTTTTTTAATTCCTTTGAAATGTTTGTATTGTCTTGTATTTAATCCTGCCCATGCTTTTGTAATTTCATCTGTAAGTATTGCGTATTCAATTCCCTGTTTTACTCCTCTATCATCCCATTCATCAGTTAATTCTTTTCGCACTTGGATTGTCTGCAGTCTTTGGTTTATCCACTCGCGTGAGTACCCCTTTTTAAGATATGTTTCCAACGCTCTATCTATAGTAAGTTCAGGATCTATGGTTTCATCTATCCTCTCACTTCCTACACGAGCTAACCACATTTTAAATGGTTCTGCTTTAGGCGATGGAATTGATTGAATAATACGCAAAAGTTGTTCCGTATCAGCAACGTCTGTCTTTCTCATTTTTCCATCAACTGCAGTCATTTTCAACTGTACGATTTTATCGTACGTTTCATTTCCTTCATTTTTCAACTTAATTTTCAAATCACTCCAATATCTTCTTGGTTCTTTACTCTCCGTTAAAACATCTATAACATCCACTATTGAAAAATACCAATTCCCTTTTTCTGCATCCCACTCAGTACGAATCTTTTTGTTTTCAAATAATTGAATTTTATTTCCCATAAGAACTTGCCTCCATAATATACTTACATTCAAGACATCCTGACTACCTATTTTCTTAGAGTATTTCCTGAATCTAAGAGTATCATTAATCATAATAAGTGTACAAAATTCGTTCTAACCAAACAAGTGTTTTGCTTAAGCTTTTTCTGTAAAATTCCAACTTTCATAATGTCTCTCGGAGCAATGAATCTCGTAGCTTATAGACGTAATATTGGTTTGGCTGCATGAGTAAGTCCAAAAAATGTCCGCACCCCAAATGGTACACAAATAGAGTATCATTCACAAATCAATGAGGCCGGTTCGTTTTGATTGATAGTATCACTTTAAATTCTACAATCCTTACCATCCTATTCCATTTTATCATTAAATATTCCAAATGCAATTCTCCAACCCCCAGACTGATGAAAATGCTCTAGTTCAACGCAGCAACGAAACCCAGTGAGTGGAGCATGCCTCCCACTGTCCATTGGCGAAGGCTTTTGTCAGCTATTTCGAGGAACAGTATGCGGTCGTCTCAAAGGTCATCGCTGAGCCAGTACTCCGAACCCCTTAAACCCTCAAGATTAAATTGTCCCATGCCAGGCACATAAAAGCAGACACAGCCAGAATTTCTTCCGATCATGTGTCTGCGCTGAATGTCCAGTAGGAACTATTTGTATTTACTATTTTAGTATTTTAAAACCAGGTGAATCCTTAATCAATTTTCAGAACTCATCCCTTATTTCTGGATAAAAATCATTATCGTCAAATTTAACTATCTTGGCTCCGCTCATGCTGCCTATTTCATTCTGTATTAAATCAGTTCCATTTGTGCTATGTAAGTAAATTAAGCATAGATATTCGAACTTCTGGTATCCCTCAATCAAAAGGGCGGGTTGAAAGAATGAATGATATTCTTCAATCCCGCCTACCTGCGAAAAAACACCTAAAATGGCGCGTAATTCTGCTCCGACCACCAATTTTCCTTAAGCATATCGTATTGCACTGCAAATTGTTCGTAATGGGTTTGTTCCCATTCCGCAAGAACATTGAAAAGCTTCTTCATTTCTTTCACTTCTGTTTTTTCGGCATGTCCTTTGTAAAATTCCACAGAAGCTTTTTCCATTTGCATTCCTATCCCGTAAACCGATACAGCTATTCCAGCCGACTTTCTGTCTAGGTTTTCCCATTTGAATATTTTAGGGGATGGAGCATCCTTGAGTTTGTCGAGATTGAAATCGCATACATTTCCTTCGTCCATGGAGCACTTGAAATCATTTAGCCAATCAATATGCATCTTTTCCTGCTCGGCAAGCTCGAGAAAAGCATTTTTGGTTTCCTCGTCCATGGCCTTGTCCGCGGCCATTTTGTAAAATTCATATCCCTCAACTTCGTTTATTATGGCAGTTTTTATAGCCATCATTTCCTTTTCATACATAGATGTTTGTCTCCTTTCCCGTAAAGAATCCCTAGAAAATCATCGTCTTGACCGTAACGCTGTCGATTGCCTGAAGCTTGCCCATTAGCTCCCTGGAATATTCGTCAGTATTTTCAACGAATTCCAGGAGTATGATTCCGGAACTGCTGCAAGCATTGACGGCTTCATGAAGTCCCAAACGGGTCTTTATATAGCAGCCGTATTCCGTAAGAATGTTTTGTACTGTTTTGGCGTTCTTTTCTCTGTCCGCGATGCGGACGCCCATGATGGTTGTCATAGAAATGCCTCCTTGTTTTTTATTGTCCTTTTTCATATGTACCCTGTTGAAATTTTGCAAAACATAAAACCGGACGGTTTCCCGTCCGGTCAGACTGATTTGATTTTAAAGCATATATCGCTTATTCTGTTTCAACTTCGACCAAATATTCAAGAGAGTTGTCGAGGCCGATAATCATTTCGACATCGTCAAGGGCTTCCATGTCCTCAAATCCCTCTTCAAGCTCGCCTTCAGAGTTAGTGTAATATACTGTCTTGTCCCCGTCATCTATTTCGGTAACCCTGTATGCTGTACCGGACGAAAGCTCATAAATCACTCCGTTTCCGGCTACGCCTCTAGAACCATCGGCCAAAGTCACACGACCCATTTCCATGTCAATGGTGAAAAGAACTTCCTCTCCTGGGTCAGCTTCTGTATCAATGAATTCAACAGGAATCACGTATGCACCCGGAGTCGAAATATATGCCCTGAACCCGATTGTTTCGTCTTCATCTTCAAGTGTAAATTCAGGATATATACAAGTATCTCCATCTTTAGTCATTTCTTTCCAACCGCCATCATCATACTGTATTTCTAACCACTCGGGAATGTCTTCAAAGTTGAAAACTATTTTGACATGATTCTCCTTGTCATCGTTGCCATCAACATTGATTGTGAAACCAATCCAGTCATCTGAGAACGTTTCGTCTACATCGTAACTGGCTGTCATGTCATAGGATTCGCAGGTCCAGAAGATCTCTTCTGCGTCGCCCTTAAGCTCATTTCCTGCTTCGTCAAAAATATTTTCATAGTCGAGCCATATGGTGTATTCCTCGTCCAATTTAAGATCTTCATCCGGCTCTATTGTCCAAATTCCCTTGGTTGCGGTACGCTCGATATCAGTTACTGTAAATACAACCGAATCATCATTTGCATCCTCGAAAAAGATTACAACATCCGCATTGGACTCATTGAATTCCTCGCCGTTTTCATCATCATCATCGAATACGAACTCGCTGAAACGAATCTCTATTTCAGGGTCGAGACTCGTAATGCATCCGGCCTCTTTTTCGACATAGATTGTGGCATAAGGATCTGAAACCTCTCCGTAGTCGAAGAATGTGAGCCTATGCATAACCATTGCAGCCTCGGCGCGTTTGAGGGCGCCTCCTCCGTGGAACATATTCTCGTCGTCGCCTATCATGAGACCGTTCCTATTCATCCATCTAATTTGTTCTTTGTATACACCCAGTTCCTCTTCATCATCGAATCTGCTTTCATTGTTTCCAAAAGAATCCCAATCAAATTGATCGTCATTCACATTAAGGTTTGCCGCATAGAATGCGAATTCCGCCCTAGTTATGGCCGCATTGGCATTGAAAAGCTTCGCAGAATCTCCGAAAACACCATTTCTACCGGCCCAGGCATAATAACCTTTTCCCCAATCCGGTCCCTTGTACAATCCGTAATCTCCGGTTTCAGAGTCTTTGCCTTCACCGTTTGCCGCTTCATAAATCATAACCAAGGATTCCAATTTGGTAACGGGCTTGTTAGGCATAAACTTTCCGTTCCCGTAGCCCTTCAGCATTCCGCTCCCCGCGAGTTCGTATATGGTTGAAGCTGCCCAATAGTCATCAGCCACATCTTCAAATATCACCATCTTTTTTGCCTGTCCCGGGGGCGTGAATCCCCCCTTAGGTGCCGCATAACCCACCGCGACTGTCGATAACATCAACATGAATATCAATACAAATGCTGTCAATTTTCTCATGATTCATCTTCCTCCTTATTTGTTTCCCTTCCCGGAACTATTGCCTTTCCCGGGGTTTCCGCTTTCTTCGTTGCCGGTTTCATCATTTGAATCTATGACATCGCCGGTTTCATCTTCTTCATTGCCTTTATCCTTAAGGGTTCCGTTTCCATTGCCCCTATTGAATGTCTGCATTATTTCCTTCACAGACAAATCCTTATTGCCTTTGGCAAAATCCGCAAAGGGCTTGATTCCCAAGGGCTCTGTGTCGCCGTTCCTGTTTCTCTCCGTTTCTTCATTTTCTCCGTAGACTTTCTTCAATAGATTCAGCTTTCCGGGGGTTATTTCGAGACCCGCGGCCTCGGCCTTGAAGGCTTTGTATTTTTCCATTGTTCCCGTTTCTGCAGTATATGTAAATTGCAGACCGGTTTCGGCATGATAGTTCTTAATCGCGTTCTTGGCCTTTTCAAGGTTTTCAGACTTGTTTCTGCCACTTACAAGCAGATTTACGAAGTTTTCCGACCCGTCCTTGATAAATTCCTTTTCCTCCGCTGCTTCGAGTATCATCTTGACGGCCGTTCCCACGCCCTTGTTCTTGAGGTTTCCGGCTGTTTCAAGCACATCCTCGCCGTCCCCGTTGACTCCCGTGACCCTTATTACCTTGTCAAACATGTTGTAGTCCAACTCGATGCCCGGGTTGATGTCCACATCGACATAGCCCTTCGGAGCATAGTATGCGTAGCCTCCGGCTCCCGCACCGAAGAAAAGGAGAAATGATGCCGCCAGTGCCGTCAAGCGCCTGGCAGTTCCTTTGCGTCCGGCTTTTTCGCTTCGGACACTTATCTCCTGCCCAACGCGAGCGCTTTGGCTTTCTTTCTTCATCTTGATGAATTCACCATTTTTCTTCATGACAACCAAATCTTTTCCGTCAACCTCCATAACGATACCCTTCACAACATCACCTCCAATC
>JAENWJ010000062.1 GCA_016649995.1 Peptostreptococcaceae bacterium | reverse complement strand
GCTTGTGAAGCACGAAGCATTTTTGAAAGAGCAGGGATATAGCCTAATAGAATTCTAAAAGGATATCTCCAAGAAATTGTAAAGGATGAGAAGTTTAATGACAAGAACGAAAAAACTTGTTTTCATAGCATTGCTTGTGGCGCAGGCTTTGGTTTTGCATGTGATAGAGGGAATGATTCCCATAAACTTCGGAATCCCCGGTGCCAAGCTGGGGCTTGCGAACATAATAACCCTGACGGCCTTGTATTTCTTTTCATTCAAGGAAGTGCTTTCAATAGTTGTTCTAAAGACAATAATGACGATGCTTGTTGGAGGATCCGTTTCGGGATTTTTATACAGCCTTTCCGGAGGGCTTCTTAGCCTTGCGGCAATGTATATCATGTACAGATTTGGTAGGCCTCGCGTAAGCATAATAGGCATAAGCGTAATGGGGGCAGTTTTTCACAATCTGGGGCAGCTTATGATGGCGGCGCTCATAATACAAAACATTAAAATAGTATTCTACCTTCCGTTGCTTATTGTGTCTGCGGTGGGTACTGGCATATTCGTAGGGTTGGCGTCAAAATACATGGTTGTAGGAATGGAAAAAACCGGCGTCCCAAAACGCCGGTAGAGTTGTATATAAAGTATAAGAATTTCATACTGTCCCTTCATTTTAAGATGCCTGTCGTTTTCAAGATATTTATTGATAGACGGTGAGGGTCTCAAATTTTATAGCATTGCCCGATGCTTTATTTTTCTCTTCTTTGGATTAGATAAAATCGAAATAAATTCACTTTGGCTTTAGCCCGACACGAAGTGAGTTTGTGAATTTTAGATTTTTTTGAAAGACAAAGAGCATGAAAAACAGCAGGAAGGGTACAGCTAAAAATTTGATTCCGCGCCGGCTTCAATGTTGCAGTATAAATTGACACGTATCATAATTCGGAAAGGCTATCTACACCCTTGTTGGCCAATGCATCGGCCTCGTTGTTCATATCGACTACATGGAGATATGTTTCGTAGGAGAAATCGTTTCCGTTCCATAATTTAAATTTTTCATACCACTTGTCCAATTGCTCTTTTTTATTGGGATTCAAATGCCCCTTTATGCGGTGAAATCGTATGAAGGGGTATTTTTCTACCTGACACAAAAGACGAACCCATAAATCCTTGTTTTCCACAGGTTTTTTACCACTTGTTTGCCAGCCGTTGCTTTTCCAATTTAAGTACCATTTCTTCTTGAAGCAGTCAATCAGATAGGCGCTGTCGGAGAATATATTTAGGACCATTTTTTTTTCCGTGAGGGAATCAAGAGCTTCAATGAGAGCCATCATTTCCATACGGTTGTTGGTAGTATTTTTTTCGCCACCGAAAATACTCTTTGAGTGGGGGCCATATTCTAAAACCGCGCCCCATCCACCCAAATTTATGTCGTTCTGATTTCCGGAGCAGGCTCCGTCCGTGTAAATATTTACAGTCTTCAAAAGATCACCTCAACAATATTATAACAGAAACTACGCCTGCCAGACAGCGCCCGGTACTTATGATTTGTTAAAAAAAAGAAAAGACTGTATACACAGTCTTTTCAAAGAGGAGACACATTAAAAACAATAATTGGTGTTGATTTTTTCGAGAATTTCTTCATTGCTTAAACCTGTGATGTTTACAAGCAACATCTTCTTGTTGCTTTCATCGTCAATAATAAGGCATTCGTCTGCATTCATTTGTTCCCATTCCATGTCGATGCCACTGAGGAGAGTGATGTCCGGTTTGATTCCGCAAGTTCCATCCTTGCAGACTATATGGCCTTGGGCGATAAGAAATTTTGAGACCTCATCCATTCCTGGCTGTGTTGCTATTGTATAGACTTTATTCATTATTAAACACCTCCATGTTATTTCCTTTTGTAGGATATATTCTATATATACCAAAAAACCTACAATATATGCATAAAAGTAGAATGAAGAAAGATAAAAACAGGTATCAGATGTCAGATGGTAGGAAAAGATTAAGGCAAAAACAAAAGATAAATGGCAGCGAAGGAGCTTGATTGCGAAGCATTGCGCGATGTTTCACAATCAAGAATCCTCGCCGTTCTACTGCTCCTATTTTTAATTTCCCCGTTTCACTATCAACTTTCCACATTTCAACTAGACGAATGAGAATTCGATAAGTTCGAGGCGCGGCAAAAGACCGTTTACAGGAGCGTATTTTTAATACGTGACTGAAACGGTCTTTTGCTGGCAACACTGAAATCGCATTTCTACTTATTACGTTTTACTGGTTTTCTCTTTTTCTTTCCATTTTTAACTTTTATAATTAAAGACTCCAGCGAAATATTTTGCTTTGAAATACATGAATTGAATATTCAAGACATATTAAACTGACGAGAATGTTTCAGTTCGAGGCGCTGGCGGAAAACATTGAGTGGAGCGTATTTTAATACGTGACCGAAATATTTTCCGCCAAGCAACGAAGAAATTGAGCATTCTCGTCAATTTAAAGGAGGGACTCGATTTCAGATATGCGTGCCACCCTACCCGAAACCTTGACTTCCTCATCAATAACCAGCGCGGGTGTCTTCATGACTCCGTAGGATACTATTTCCCTGTAGTCAGTTACCTTTTCTATCGTTATGGAAACGCCCTTGTTAGCGGCGGCCTCCGTTACATTCGCATAAAGCTTTTCGCAGTTTTTGCAACCGCCTCCCAATACCTTTACAATCATTTATAAATCCTCCTTTTTTTAGTAGCAAGTTTAAAGTGGAAAGTAGAAAGAAAAAGATTAATGCAAAAGATTTAAGATTAATACAAAAAGATATTTTTGCCTGTGGCTTAGATCTTGCTTTTGTACTTTCTGACCAACTTTCCAACTGACCAACCTATTTGCTTTTATTTTTTCTTTTACTGCAACCTAAATGCGGCAATATAGTGTGGTGCCACAAACCGTCTTTGTTATCATTAGCATGTTCTACTGTTTTTGCCTTTTTCTCTTAACGCTTTTTCTTTCCACTTTCTACGTCCTACTTATAAAATCCAATTGAACAAATAGCCAACCATTACTATTGCCGTACCCGTTATTCCAACAAATATTGCTATTAGCTTAGGCTTTATTACCTGCTTTAGGAGAATCATCTCCGGAAGCGAAAGCGCAACAACAGACATCATGAATGCAAGCGCCGTTCCAACACCAACACCCTTGTTAATAAGAGCCTCTACTATGGGAATAGTTCCCACGGCATTTGAATACAGCGGTATTCCGAGTACAACGCTAAGGAACACTGCGAAAGGATTGTTCGGGCCCGCATAGCGAACCAAAAATTCCTGGGGAGCGTATCCGTGAATCATAGCGCCAAGCCCAATTCCAATCAAGATGTATATCCATACCCTTTTAACAATGTCCTTTACGGCATCAGCCGCAAAAATGATTCTGGCCTTGAATGTCATATCTTCAAGGGCAACCTTCCTTGAATGAATCTGATACACATACTCCATTACAAGATGCTCAAGATGCAGCTTTTGTATCACCATGCCTGCGACAATTCCGATTGTCATTCCGGCACCAGTGTAAAGCAACGCGATTTTGGGTCCGAAACTTATGAATAAAAACCCGAGTGCAATTTCATTGACGATTGGCGAAGTGACTAAAAATGTGAAAGTGACGCCCAGTGGAATGCCCGATTCCACGAACCCTATGAATATAGGGACTGTAGAGCACGATCAGAAAGGGGAAAGAACACCCAGAATTGACGCCATGAAATGGGCTGTGAACCCGTTGAATTTAGAAAGTATGTTTTTTACTTTTTCCGGCGGGAAATAGCTCCGTACGAATGAAATGGTGAAAATCATCACGGTAAGCAGCAAAATTATTTTAAGTGTGTCGTAAATGAAAAAGTTGACACTGTCGCCAATGCGAGTGGATAAATCAAGCTTCAATAGATTTTCCACGATGTAATGCGAAAATTTCTCTAACAAATTAGTCTTCCCCTTTCAATTCCTCAAAGGTTTCATTTAGAATTCCCTTGAGAAAGCTTTCCGATTCTCCAAGCATGGAGAGTATTTCAGGTCTGCTGATGCGGTACATTATCATTGGGCCTTCGCGGCGTGTTCTTAGTATGTCCTTGTCCCGCAGCACCTTAAGATGTTGAGAGACATTGGACTGTTCCAAATCAAGAGCCTCGTAGATCGTGCATACACACAGCTCTTCCTTTTCAAGGATATGCAAAATCTTGAGCCGTGTTGGGTGTGCCAGCGCTTTGAAGATGCCGGCGGATTTGTTGAAATAAGTATCAGTCATTAAAACACCTCCGTATAATCATATTAGCATATTCTAATATAATTATACAACGTGGCTATTTTTTGTCAATCCCCTTAATTGTGTTTTTTTAAATCTTCACAATATCTTCATATGTGGAGACTATTATATAGACAAAAGGAGGGGATATTCATGATGAGATATTTCGGATACTATCCACATAGCTTTTATGGAGGTGGTTTGATGATGATTTTTGGAGTAGTTCTTATTGGAATACTGATTTACTGGGTGGTCAAGAAGTCGTCTGCCTCGGCAGTTGCGGTTAATTCCAACAAGGCGCTGGATTTGCTCGATGAGAAATTCGCCTTGGGTGAAATTTCAGACGAAGAATATTTGAAAAAGAAGAAATTGCTCAAGAAATAATATTAAAAAAGGGATGCCGAATAAAGCGGCACCCCTTTTTTAATGATATTAGGAGTTGACAGGGGTATAATGATAGAGACATGCAAAAGGGGCGATCCGCGATGGAAAAGGGAAAAACCGTTAATATACTCATGATAGAAGATGAAGCGAAACTCCTTGGGGTTGTAAAGGCTTATGTGGAAGCGGAAGGCTATGTTTTCACAGGGGCAAGTGGAGGAGTAGAAGGAATGAGGCTATTTAACAGCCGCCATTTCGATTTGTTGTTGCTTGATCTGATGCTGCCGGGAATGAGCGGAGAAACCGTTGCCGAGGAGATTCGCAAAAATTCAAGCATACCAATAATCATGCTGACAGCTAAATCGGCAGTAGAATCGAAGATAGGCGGATTCAAGCTGGGGGCGGACGATTATGTCACAAAACCATTCAACCCTAGGGAGCTTATGGAGAGGATGCGAGCCGTTTTGAGGAGAACTTATCCCGATAAGAGCGATGTCAAGGTTGTTCTTGCATGGGCGGGGCTTGAAATAGATGAAAATTCGAGAAGCGTTCGAATACGGGGCAGCGAAATATCCCTTACACCAAAGGAATTCGATTTGCTTTATCTGATGACCGCCCATCCGAATCGCATATTTACCAGAGAGCAGCTGCTCGAATCGGTCTTCGGATTCGATTATGAAGGCTATGACCGGACTGTCGATGCACACATCAAGAACCTGAGGAAAAAAATAGAAAAAGACCCATCCTCGCCGCGAATCGTAAAGACCGTTTTTGGTATAGGATACAAGGTCTCAAGGGAGGCGGCAGAATGAAACTTTCAAGAAAACTGATGATATATTTCATGGCGGTAGTTGTTCTTTCGCTGACCCTTTCGGCGGCATTGACCGCTTTTAGCGTAGGTCGCCAATTTGACAATTTTCTGGAAGAGGAACACGGAAAAAGAATAGAAAGTATAAAAGAATTGGTCGACCAGGCCATGGTATACATAGACAACAATATTTATATTGAAGGAAGCGGGGTTGAGAGATATGCTTTAATCGAGGGCTATTACGTAGAAATCCTAAGCAGTGAAGGAAAAACGGTTTACCGCGTGGACGGTTTGAATGAAATGAGAGATCATATGCAGGGGATGATGCGAAGGTCATTTATGGAAAAGCAATACAACGAAGAAAGCTATCTTCTTACAGCTGAAGGATCGACAGTCGGAACTCTTGTCATTGGATATTTCGGACACTCAAACATGTCTGCGGCGGCTATCACCTTTAAATCCGCCATCTTGAGGCTTGGAAGCTTTTCGGTTCTTATCGCGCTTATAATCGGAGCATTGCTTAGCCGAAAACTTTCAAGACAAATAGCAAGACCCGTAACGCAGACAACCGAAATGGCAAAAAAATTGGCAGAAGGTTCTTTTGAATTTAAAAAACTCCCTGCATCAAAGATCTTGGAGATTAATCAGTTGGTCCGAGCCGTTGAAAGTTTAAAGGAAACCTTGATCTGTCAGGAAAAAATACGTCGACGCATGGCAGCGGACATGGCTCATGAGATACGAACCCCGATTGCCAATCTAGAGGCCCAGATACAGGCAGTTGTCGACGGCTTGATTAAAGCAGACGATACGCTGATGGAGAGCCTGTACGAAGAGACGGAACGCTTAGGTTTTCTTGTTGCTGGAATCGAAGACATTAACAGGCTTAGGACAGAGGAAATGGTATTAAGCACCGAAGTGGTAAACATTGGAGATGAAACCCAAAAAGTCATCGAGGCAGTCGGTCCGTCTTTTGAAAAAAAACATTTGGGTTCTGAATTGAGCATAAAGACGCCCGTGTTAGTGCGTCTCGACAGGCAGAGATACAAACAAGTCATGCATAATCTTTACGCCAACGCCATTAAATATGCATATGAAGGCACAGTTGTCAAAACGAGCATTTCAGAGCGCAATGAAGAGATTATAATTGAAATTTTCGACGAGGGTCTGGGAATTGAGGAAGATGAACTTGAGAAAGTATTTGATTACCTGTATAGATCCGATGATTCAAGGAGTCGCGAGACAGGGGGCTATGGAATTGGGCTTTCGGTTGCAAAAGCGATTGTCGAGGCCCATGGAGGGAAAATACGTGCGGAAAGTCAAAAGAATAAATGGACGAGGATTGTCATAAATCTGCCCCTCGACAATCAATAAGAAGGTAGAAGGCAGCGTTTGAAAGGAACAATCATGACCTCGATAAATCTTGAGACAAAAAAAACCATAAAAAAAGACAAAATGATATGGAAATTCAGTCTGTACGGGTTTCTTAAGAATCTTAGATTCTTCGAACCGTATTTGGTCATTTATCTCTTGTCGCTTGATTTAAGCCTTTTTTCCATAGGAATACTTTACGCGTTGCGGGAGACGGTAACCTATATCTTTGAGGTTCCTTCCGGAATAATCGCCGATGCCTACGGAAAAAAGAAGGAGCTAATGGCTTGCTTCATATTTTACATAATTTCATTTGGACTGTTTTTCATTGGAAGGGGATTTGCGGTTTTAAGCTTGGCCATGTTATTCTTCGGCCTTGGGGAGGCCTTTCGTTCGGGAACCCACAAGGCCATGATATATTTCTACCTTGAACGCATGGGCTGGTTTGAATATAAGACCTATGTCTATGGAAGGACCAGATCCTTTTCGCTTTTGGGTTCGGCAGTATCGGCTTTTCTGTCGATTGTTTTCATATTGAAGATTCCGGCAATGAATTGGATATTTCTGCTTAGTGTTTTGCCATATGTACTGGATTTCATTCTTATAGGGACATATCCTGCTTACCTTGACGGAAAGAAAGAGATGGGAAAAGGTTTTTCGGCGTTCTTTGCAAGCGGTTTTGATAGGATTAGAAGTATCACAGGAAACAGACCGCTTCTAAAGGTTCTTTTGAGCTCTTCGCTGTATGACGGCATATTCAAGTCAGTTAAGGACTACATACAGCCCATCCTTGAGGTTATTCTATTGGGGGGAATAGTTGCGGACATGTCGATCATGGGCGGCGACGACACATTGAAGGTTTATCTAGGAGCAACATACGGTGTGTTTTACATTTTCAGCGCATTTGCATCAAGAGGTGTATATCTCCTAAATCGTCTGGCCGATTCGAAGCGGCTGATGGATATTTTTTTCGACCTGATGGGTATTGGAGCTTTTCTTGTTGCAATTGCTATATGGACGGATCAAAGATTTCTTGCCATTGCAGTGTTCTTTATGCTATACATATTGAAGGATGCCAGGCGTCCTCTCTTTGTTGATATTTCCGGGGATTACATGAAAAAAACTGAAAGAGCTGCAGCTCTTTCAGTTGACAGTCAATTGAAATCGGTTTTTATGATAGTGTTGGCTCCCGTTTTCGGCCTTTTGGCCGATAAATTCTCAATCGCTTGGCTATTCATTGCTATAGGGGTTATTTCTATTCTTTCGAATCGATTTTTGTCAGACCGCTTTGCCTCTTAAATTCTTTTTTTGCTGCATACATTAGGTCATCGGCCTTTTGAACAAGATCCGTTCAGATCGAATACAACGAGAAGGAATGAAATGTCGCAGCGCGGTAATTGTATATGTTGGTTAAGCTATCAAAGCGAGACAGGGGGTACATGTGTTGTATGTGTTTTGAAACCATTCCGTAAATATTTGAAGTTATTTCTATGGTATGCTTTTTTAGGAAGAAAACAATTCATAAAAGCAAATAAGCGGTTCATAGGTAGATTTCCATCCAAAGGGGTATTAACAAAATATACTTAAAGGGAGGCGAGAGTCATTTTTGGATTCATAACGGACATATGGTTTTGGATTGGAGCGGCGGTACTATTTGCCGTGATTGAGGCGATAACATTTGGGCTGACTACAATATGGTTTGCGTTGGGAGCGGTCGCAGCAATAGCGGCGTCTGCGATAGGATTGGGCTTTTATTTGCAGACGGCGGTGTTTTTTGCAGTCTCAATCATATTGCTATATTTTACAAGGCCGATTGCCAAGGAATATCTAAAGATAGGCGCTCAGAAGACAAATGTATCCGAAATAATCGGACATGAGGGCATCCCTGAGTTTAGAACTTAAAAATACAAAAAACTAGCCGTAACTATTGTAATCAGTTATTTTCAGGCTAGTTTTCATTGATTTTATTTGTTGTGTACTATTTCCTTTTTGTATTTCCTTATTTCTTCTAGTCTTACAAATTT
>JAENWJ010000061.1 GCA_016649995.1 Peptostreptococcaceae bacterium | reverse complement strand
TATATCAATGATGTCTATATCTCCCTCTATGGGAAGGGGCCTTCTTCGTCCGCTTGCATCGGGTTCGCCAAGCTTCATGTTTTGAACCTCTAGCTTAGCTGCGCGTCCGTTTTCGCCGGCAATGACTTTTTTCGGGCTTGCCAGAAATACGAACTCGACGCCTTCCTCGCGGGCTTCAACTATTTCAACTTCTTCAGCGGGCATTTCGGTCTCGGTTCTTCTGTATACCAGATAAACTTTTTCTGCGCCAAGACGAACAGCTGTTCTTGCGGCGTCCATTGCGGTATTTCCTCCGCCGACTACTGCCACGCGGTTGCCTATATTGGTTGGTTCACCAAGCGCTGCTTTTCTAAGAAAGTCGATTCCTCCGTACACGCCTTCCATCTCTTCGCCCTCGCAGCGCATGGAGGAACTTTTCCATGCCCCTATTCCTACGAACACGGAGTCGAAATCTTTTTTGAGTCCGCTAACGGTGAAATCTCTTCCTGCCTTGGAGTTGTTAATCAATTTTACGCCCATTTTTTCAATAACGCCTATTTCCTTGTCAAGAACATCCTTGGGAAGACGGTAGGCCGGGATTCCGTAGCGGAGCATTCCGCCCATTTGGGGCATCATGTCGTATATGGCCACATCGTGGCCCTTTACGGCCAAGAAATATGCGGCAGTTAGTCCTGCGGGTCCACCGCCCACTATGGCAACCCTTTTGCCCGTTGGGGCGCTAAGCTCGGGAATGAACATCTCTTCTTTTTTCATGTCCATGTCTGCTATGAAGCGTTTTTGCCATGCTATTGCGATAGGCTCTTCGACAAGCTCTCTTCTGCAGGCGTCCTCGCATGGATGGGGGCAAACCCTGCCTATGCAGCCTGGAAGGGGAAGCTGCTCCTTGACTAGCTTTAAGGCCTCGTCGAATTCGCCGTTTGCAATAAGTCCTACATAACCCTGGCAGTCCGTCTGTCCGGGACATGCCAATACGCATGGCGGGCGGCAGTCTCCTACATGGTCTGACAAAAGAAGCTCAAGGGCTATCTTGCGTGATTCAACAACGCGATTGGTCCTTGTCTTAACAACCATTCCATCCCTAGCCTGCGTTGCGCAAGACCTTAAGAGCTTGGGTATTCCTTCAACCTCAACTACGCACATTCCGCAGGAACCGTAAATATCCATACGCTCGTCGAAACAAAGCGTCGGTATATCTATTTCGTAAGCCTTTGCTATCTCAAGGATTGTGTCTCCCTGATGGCCTTTTACTTCAATTCCATCTATATTTAATCTTATCTCTGACATTTGTTTTCCCCTCCCCTATATTATTTTCACTGCATCAACCGGACATACTTCTGCGCATTTTCCGCACTTGATGCATGCTGTCTGGTCGATTTCGTGTGGTTTCTTAACTTCTCCGGTTATGCAGGATACAGGACAATTCCTTGCGCATGCCGTGCAGCCTATGCATTTTTCGGTATCTATAGTATAGGTGATGAGGGCGGTGCATTGCTTGGCGGGGCATTTTTTGTCCCTTATATGAGCCTCGTATTCATCCCTGAAATATCTGATTGTAGTGAGTACCGGGTTCGGTGCAGTTTGGCCTAATCCGCAGAGAGAGCCGTCCTTGACCTTCTTGGCTAAATCCTCAAGAAGTTCAATGTCGCCTTCTTTGCCCTCGCCCTTGGTTATGCGGGTGAGTATTTCAAGCATGCGGGTTGTGCCTATTCGGCAGTGTATGCATTTTCCGCAAGATTCCTTCTTGGTGAAATCGAGAAAGAAGCGCGTAACGTCAACCATGCAGGTTGTCTCATCCAACACTACCATTCCGCCGGATCCAACTATAGCTCCTGTCTTGTTGATGGATGCGTATTCCATAGGAGTATCCAAAAGTGATTCCGGCAGACAGCCGCCGGATGGGCCGCCTAGCTGAACGGCCTTGAATTTTTTGTTGTCCCGTATGCCGCCGCCTATGTCGAAAATGATTTCCCTTAGGGTCATTCCCATTGGCACTTCTACCAATCCGCCGTTCTTAATCTTTCCTGTCAAGGCAAAAACCTTCGTGCCTTTTGAGTCTTCTGTTCCCATGGATGAGAATGCCTCTGCGCCATTGTTTATAATCCATGCCACATTTGCAAAAGTCTCGACATTGTTTATGTTTGTAGGTTGCTGCCAGTATCCCTTTTGAGCAGGGAAAGGAGGCTTGAGCCTGGGCATTCCACGTTCCCCTTCAAGAGAGGCTATCAGTGCAGTTTCTTCGCCGCAGACAAAGGCTCCTGCGCCGGCTTTTATCCTTATGTCAAAGTTGAAATCCAATCCGAAGATCCTTTTCCCGAGAATTCCTTTTTCACGGGCCTGTCCTATTGCTTTTTCAAGGCGCACGATGGCGAGGGGATACTCTGCTCTTACATAAACGATTCCCTCTTCGGCTCCCATTGCGTAGGCGCCTATCATCATTCCTTCTATCAGATTATGTGGGTCGCCTTCAAGAACGCTTCGGTCCATGAATGCTCCTGGGTCGCCCTCGTCGGCGTTGCATACGATGTATTTAGGTGTGCTTTTGGAGGCCAATGCAGCGTTCCATTTGAACCAGGTCGGAAAACCTGCTCCGCCTCGGCCTCTAAGACCGGATTTCTTGATGATGTCTATTACTTCTTCCTGCGTTAGTTTTTTAAGACATTTTTTTATGGCTTCATATCCGCCGATTTCAAGGTAGTCGTCAATTTTTTCCGGATTTATAATTCCGCAATTTCTTAGTACGATTCGCTTTTGGTTTCCGAGTATATTTAGATCGTTTTGGCTGATTTCGCAGGTGTTGACTTCCTGGTTGTCTCGTATTTTTTTAAGAATCAGGTTGTCAACCATTTCAGGAGTCACCTTTACATAAGTAGTTTTTTCTCCATAATCGTCGTAGATGTCTACTATTGGTTCAAGGTAGCACATTCCGCAACATCCTGTGATTTCAACATCGGCCTTTAGATTGTTTGCCAAAAGAACCTCGGTTATTTTTTTGTGAACCTTGCCGGCTCCCGCGGCTAGACCGCAACTTCCCTCTCCTATAAAAATTCTCATCTACTGCACCTCCCCTTCAATCAGGGTTTCTTTAATTAATTTATCGATGATGCTTTCTGCCTTTTTAGGGGTGAGTTTTGCATATGTTTCCCCATTGATCATCATGACAGGTGAAAGGCTGCAACATCCAAGGCAGGCGACATTATTCAAGGTGAACAGTCCGTCCTCGGTTGTTTCGCCGTCCTTGATATTTAGCTTTTGGCATATAGCCGTCTCGATTTTTTTCGATCCATTTACGTGGCAGGCCGTTCCCTGGCAAAGCATTATCAAATATTTTCCTACCGGTTTGAGTCTGAATTGAGTGTAGAAGGTTACTACTCCGTAAATTTTTGCGGGTTTTACATGGGTTTTTTCTGCGATGTAAAAAATAACTTCCTCCGACAGGTACCCATAAGTTTCCTGGGCCTTTTGAAGTATGGTAATCAGACTGCCTTTTACATGTGCGTATTTATCAAGAACCGGATCGATTCGTGATAAATCAAACTCGCGTTGTTTCATATCATGTCCCCCTTAGAATAATTTATTAAAAAAATAGCAATAGCACAAATGCTCTGCCATTGCTTCTCTGTCAGGTTGGTTGCGATGAATCATCAAAGTATGATTCTTCCAGAGTTCTGTCCGGAACCGGTCCTTTTGCCTGAAAAATTCATCAATGTCGGCAAACATTGACTTGTCCCTTCGGCGGCCCCAATGGGCGCTCTCCCGAGTCTTTCATCCAGTTATCGCATGATTTCTTAAGCTAGTGATTGTTAAGTAAAAATCCAAATAGACATTCTCCAATAATAGTATAACCTATCAAGCATATTTTTTGTTAAAAAAATCAAATTATTATGTTTAAACTATTCGTTTCAACTCTTTTTTTCTATTGCGATATCATTAAGTATGAAACGGTCGTGAATATGGGACAAAACCTCATTGCCGGAAGCCTTGTCGATAATACAGGATATCTTTATATCGGAGGTGCTTATCATCTGTATGTTTACGCCGAGTTCAAAAAGTGATTCGAAAAGATTGGAAGCGACGTTGACACTGTTAGCTATGCCCGTTCCCACTATGGAGAGCTTGCAGACCTCGTCGTCGAAGGAAACCTCCTTGGCCAGAATTTCTTTGGAAACCCTTCTGCTTATTGAAAGGGCTTTATCAAGATGGTCCTTCTTGACCGTGAACGAAACATCGTTGACATTGTCCCTGCTAATGTTTTGTATGATCATATCTATGGGGATGCTTTCTCCGGCGAGCTCCGAGAAGAGTTTGAAAGCAATGCCGGGGCGGTCGGGGACCTCCATTATCGTAATTTTTGCTATGTCTTCATCAAGGGTTACGCCTCTAACTACCACTTTTTCCACTTGGTCAACCTCCACTATTCTTGTTCCGGGTTTGTCCTCGAAGCTTGATTTCACTTCAAGAGGTACTTTAAATTTTCTTGCCAGCTCCACTGAACGGGGATGAAGGATCTGTGCTCCGAGAAAGGCCAATTCAAGCATTTCATCGTATGAAATCACATCGAGTTTTTTGGCATTTCTAACCTTGCGTGGGTCGCTCGTGTATATTCCGTCAACATCCGTATAAATTTCGCATTTCTCGGCATTTAGCGCTGCTGCCAAAGCCACTGCAGTGGTGTCGGAACCACCTCTTCCAAGCGTTGCAATGTCGCGTTTTTCTGTAATCCCCTGAAAACCTGCGGCCACTACAATGCGTCCTTCATCAATCTCCCTAAGAATCCTTGCAGTGTCTATGTCGAGAATTCGCGCATTCTTGTGATGAAGGTCGGTTATTATTCCTGATTGGGGGCCGGTAAGAGAAACTGCCTCATATCCTTCGGCTTCTATGGCCATTGACAAAAGGGAGATAGAAACCATTTCCCCCGTTGAAAGAAGCATGTCCATTTCGCGTTCGGAAGGCTTTGCAGATATGGAATATGCCATTTCTACTAAGCGGTCCGTGCTGTCACCCATGGCTGATACCACTGCAACCACACTGCCATACTTCTTTTTGGTTTCGATTATTTTTTTCGCGACGCATCGTATCCTTTCGATTGAACCGACAGATGTGCCACCGTATTTTTGTACTATGAGCTGATTCATTTAGACCTCCGCGTATGCCTGTGAAAAACAATAGTAATCATCATAAAGACAATTTCAATTATAGAATAAAAGTTGTCCGTCTGCAAGACCTTATTGCACGCAAATCCCGGTATCTTGACAAAAGGGCGCAATTAAATTAAGATGGTAGGAAATAATCATATTTTGACTGTGAAGGATGACAGTAGGATTGTGCGGTTACAATAAAAGAGAGCAGGCTGGTGGTGAAAAGCTTGCAGCACGCATAGAATCCGAAATACACATCCCGAGTCTCGGCATAGTCGCGGACGTCATCCGTTATAATGGCTGAGGCATGGTTTTCCATGCGAATTAAGGTGGTACCGCGAGCGCTTCGCCCTTACAGGGAGATGCGCTTTTTTTTAATGCAAACAAACTTAAAAGGAGAGATAAATCATGCGCAACGTATACGATATTTTAGAAGAGAGAGGCTATATTGAGCAAGCCACCCATGAAGATGAAATAAAGGAACTTCTCGGGAAGGAGAAAGTTACCTTTTATATAGGGTTTGATCCGACAGCGGACAGCCTTCATGTGGGGCATTTTATTCAGGTAATGGTCATGATGCATATGCAGCAGGCCGGCCACAGGCCGATAGCTCTCATAGGAGGAGGCACCGGAATGGTTGGGGACCCATCAGGGAAAACCGATATGAGAAAAATGATGACCTCCGAAATAGTGCAAAGCAATTCGGAATCCTTTAAAAAACAGTTTTCCAAATTTATTGATTTTTCTGAGGGAAAAGCCCTCATGGTAAACAATGCCGAATGGTTGATGTCTCTTAACTACATCGAGTTCTTGAGAGAAATAGGACGCCACTTTTCTGTAAATCGAATGCTTTCTGCGGAATGTTTCAAGCAACGTCTCGAAAAAGGGCTTTCGTTTCTTGAATTCAACTATATGATAATGCAGGGATACGACTTCCTCGAACTTTACAGAAGGTATGGTTGCAAGATTCAGCTTGGAGGGAATGACCAATGGTCTAATATAATTGCCGGAGCCGATCTTATTAGAAGGGTTGAATCTCAGCCGGCTTTTGGACTCACATTCAGCTTGCTAACAACTAGTGAAGGCAAGAAAATGGGCAAGACGGAAAAGGGAGCCCTTTGGCTTGATGCCACAAAGACGTCGCCATATGAATTCTACCAATATTGGAGAAATATCGCCGATCCCGATGTTGAGAAATGTCTCTCGCTTCTAACATTTCTTCCTATGGAAGAGGTCAGGAAGCTTGGCAGTCTTGAGGGACATGAAATAAACAGAGCCAAGGAAGTTCTGGCCTATGAAGTCACAAAACTTGTCCATACTGAAAAAGATGCCAACGAAGCAAGAGATGCCGCGCGAGCCCTTTTCGAAGGAGGAGGCGTAAAGGAAAACATTCCGACCGTTTCGATATCGGCAAAGATGATAGAGGACGGAGTAGATATAATCACGCTGCTTAAAGAAGCGGGGCTCATTAAATCAAAGGGTGAAGGGCGACGTCTGATAGGACAAAATGGCATATATATCCACGACGAAGCCGTTCTTGCGTTTGATTATATTGTTACCCAAGCCGACATTAAGGATGGGGCTATATTAATAAGAAAAGGGAAGAAAGTCTATAGAAATATCGTTCCCGAATAGATGAACGAGAGGTTGCCACAATAAAAGGGAGCACACTGAGTGCTCCCTTTTGATATAATTAACTTTATGAGAAGCGCCCGAACACCTGTGACTTTAGTCGTGGGATGAATGGCACCATTTGTTTAAGATCACTGGGGACGGTTCTTTTTGATTTATGTTAAAATGAGACACAATTTAATCATCCGCGTCATATCAAAAACATAGGTGGAGTCCAAACGGATTCCACCTATAATTAACTTTATGGGGATTTTGCGCTTAAATATAGTGTTTAAGTTTGATGTATAATCAGCGCATTTCAATATATTCATGAAAACTTGCGGGTGCCATATGCGCAGACTAGAAGCACTGTGATAATAAGGCCCAGGTATAAAAAAATTGGAAAATTGCCTTCGCTTTCATGTATAGGCATGAAAAATACGCAAGCGGAAACAAGACCTGCTGCAATGAGTCTTATGCCGGTCCATTTTGAAAGGGCATCCTTGTCCTTGCAGGTTTTTGGATTGTACATCCTCATTATTTCAACTACCTTGTATTTCAATATAAGAAATCCGATTATCGCAAGAAAAATTCCCGTTATCAAAAAAAATATTTGCATATCAAGCACCTCCACTACTATATAAATACAATATAGCACAAAAGAACATTTGAGATGTGTTTTTTAATCAGTTTAAATATGAATAGATAGGGACATTGGGAGTACTAATAGTGTAAAATAGATAAAAGAGAAGAAAGAAAGGATACTTATATGGGCAAAATAATGATCATTACCGCTTCAACAGGGGGCGGACACAATCAGGTGGCGATGACCCTAGAAGCTGGGTTTGAGGAACACGGCCACGAAACTAATACGGTTGATTTTATAAAGGAAGAAAACAGAATGCTTGAAATCATAGTCGAAGATGGCTACGAGATTCTTGCCGGGTGGTTTCCTAAATTCTATGGGGAGCTGTATAAAATAACAAACAGGGTAAACCTTGACGGGCCCTTTGTGAAACTTATCATACGAGCCGAAAAAAGGCGGATTTTGGAAATAATACAGGAACAGAAGCCGGATTTGATAATCGGTACACATCCGTTTGCGGTAAAGCTGATCGGTACACTAAAAAAGAACAGCCTTATAGAGACTCCTTTTATATCAATTGTGACTGATTTTGAGGCGCATCAAGCATATATAGATCAAAATGTCGACGCATATGTAACGGGGAGCAGGCACACGAGAGCCGGATTGATAATAAAGGGCATAGAGCCCGAGAAAATATATACATTGGGGATACCTATCAAATCGAATTTCCTAGAAAAGACAAATAAGCCGCCTTCGCATCCGGGTGCATTCACGGTGCTTCTGATGGGAGGGTCAATGGGTCTTAGAGGTATCAAGAAGGTGCTTTCGCGTCTGCTTGCAATGGACGAAGCCATGTTCATATATGCAGTCTGCGGGAACAATCAGGAGCTTAAAAATCGCTTGACAGAAAAACATGCCCAGGCGATTGCGAACGGAAAGCTTGAAGTAATGGGTTTTGTTGACAACATTTCAGAGCTCATGGACGACGCCGATGTAATAGTAACCAAGCCGGGAGGTCTAACTGTTTCCGAGTCCATAGCAAAGCGTTTGCCTATGATAATACCATTCTTCATCCCGGGACAGGAGGAGGAAAACGCCGACTTCTTAGCCCTTAGAGGAGCGGCTGTGAAAATCGAAAAGGAAGATGACATTGCAGATGTGGTTGAATCCATGATAAATGATGAAAGCGTGCTGAAAAACATGAGAGAAAACATGGATCTAATGAACAGGGGAGACTCAATCGAAGGCGTAATTGCCTTGGCGGAAGACCTATTGAAGCGTGATGAAAAAAAAGTCGGTCTCAAGGAATGCCTGGAAAAAGAAATCAATTCTTTGGGAATATATAATGTATGGACTGCCGTAAAAATTGAAAAAGGGTCATCTGTAATGAGCCGTAGACTGATGGATGTCTGTGGCATTGAATACGAGGCCGAATTTGTAGAGAAGGTTTTCATAGAAGATTACTACGACGACGAAGAATTCAAGAAAGATGCAGGGAAGAGATGCAAACTTCGCTGAGGATTAAAGCAGAGGTTAAATGCGCTTCCACAGGGTAAAGATAAAGCATAAGTCAGTAGT
>JAENWJ010000060.1 GCA_016649995.1 Peptostreptococcaceae bacterium | reverse complement strand
CTCTTCTTCATGACAGAAACTTTGCTTTCGCCCACCGTCTCGTCCAATGCGTGTATCTGCCTATTTATGTTTGAAATATGAATCTTGTCATAGTCTACGAGTCCAATATTCTCAATGCCTGCTCTCGCAAGCGATTCGGCTGCAAAACCACCTACTCCACCCACGCCAAATATGAATACAGTTGCATTTTTCAACAAGTCGAGCTTTTCTTTGCCAATCAAACTTTCGGTCCGTTTAAATCTCTCCATTTTCTGTCGCTCCTTTCATAAACTTTACTTTTTTGTTTTCCTCTCCATTATTGAGGTATATATATGATATAATTAAGCTATATATGATATAAAAATCAAAACAACAATCAATAAAAGGAGGTATTTAAAATGAAAAAAATATTGTTGCCAATAGACGGTTCCGAGGAATGCATGGCATCCTATCGTATGGCTGAAGATTTTTTCCATAAATACGGTTCAGAAATAACAGTACTTTATATCAATCAGGTAATCCCGCCCAACCTTAACTATGCAATTACTTTAAATCCAAACTACAATATCTCAAATACTAATTCCACAATCGACACGGAAGGCAAAAAACTCAGTTTTTCAGATAGCATTCTCAAAAAAGCAGAGGATTGGTTTGCCGAAAAAGATGTTCACGTAATAAGTAAATCAACTGATGGTGACCCGGCTTCATCAATTATCGATATCGCCGAAAGCGAGTCCTTCGATATGATTATAATGTGCACCCACGGGATGAGTGCAAGCAAACGATTCCTCTTGGGAAGCGTTACTAGCAAGGTCGTGCATTATTCCAAAACACCGGTTTTAGTTATGCGCTAAATGACTCTTGACCTATAAAACTTTCGAATTGATGTGACAGCTCGAAAGCAAATCCGTCAACGCTATATACAACCTTGTCAATCTCTTTAACCGGAAGCATATTGATAGATGTGCCAGTTAAAAAAGCTCCATCGAAGTAATTAATGTCTTCTTCCTTTATGGTGTGGATTTTTACTTCGATGTCTTTTTTTTCGCAAAATTCAAGAACCTTCATTCTGGTAATACCTGGAAGTACCTGCTCTATTGGCGGCGTATGCAGTATCCCGTTCTTTATAAAAAAAATGTTTGAACGGCTTCCTTCCGTTACATTGCCTTTCTCATCAATCAGAAGTACTTCATATACATTTTTTTTCAACTTCAATCTGTCCGTATCCATCCTTAGAGATGTTTCTATCTTCTTGGCTCCTGGGGAAGTTCTGCTCTTTTTCATCACCGAAATAGCCACACCTCTTTTGTAAAGCTCTTTTTCAGGATATATGCTTAAAGCCTCGTAAATGCTTACCCTTTGCTTTTCCTCCCCTATTCCATCGCAAATTATCTTAATATTCCCGTTTTCAATCTCAGATGCTTTCAAAAAAAACCAGAAGTTTTTTTCAATATCATTTATTTCCTCCGGCAACTCATATCTCAAGATGTAAAAAGAATTCACAAACCTTTTTATATGTTCTTTCAGAAACAACGGTTTGCCATCCACAATCCGCAAAACCTCGTATATGGAAGTCCCCTTAAGGGAATGATTGTCCCACTCTTTCGCCAACCTAATCTCTCCGTCTATCATTATTTTATTCCCTGCATTGTCCTTTATCATATCTCAAACTCCTCTTCCGTTTTCTTTGCTATATCATTTTTATCCTTAACTCCATCTTTCGATGCTTTTGTTCTTGTAATCAATTTTCCTCTTTAAATTTTAAAAATTCATTTCCCGATGCATTTTTTTGATTCTACAAGAAGGGAAATCGCTATTAAAAGTAGAATTATAATAATTGATACAAAAAATAACAAAAAGCTGATGGGTATTCATAAATTTTTTAATGAAATCCCTCTTTAAAGTCATTGTCATTTTAACACAAACAAATTTTCTTATCATTATTTTCCCGGTTTAATAATTGCAACCGAAATGAAATATACAGTCTTATGGCATTAAGGAGGACGCAAAACATGAATTCTCACATGGAAAAATATAAAATACTTAATATATACAAAGAAGATAAATATCAAAAAATCGCACTTGCGAGTGAAAAGGGAAATCCTGAAAAAATAGTCATTTTGAATATAATCCAAAAAAAATTTCTTCCGGATGCTAATTCCATCGATAAATTCCGAAACTGCATAGACAGCCTCATTTTTTCAGAGGAATCGAAGGACGAAATAATTCTTACGACCACGTATAAAAAAGGCTTTCCAATTTCAAAATACATTCAATACTACAACCCTATACTGAAAACAAGAATCAATTTCGTGTATGAATATCTGGATAAGTTGACGGATTACGATTGTCTGGACATAAAGCCGGCTAATTCCCTCGTCAGTGAATCACAGGTTATAATCGAGCAAAATTCAGTCAAGTTCAACGACCTTCTGGTCATTGACGATTCTTTCGAAAAAGCGGGTAGCTTTAAAGACATCTGTAAAACGGTACACAAAACATTGACTCTTTTAATTTTCGGCAAATTAAATATTCCGGCCGCAAAGCTCAAAGAATTACCGATTGAACTTAGAAGTTTTCTTTCCGATCTAGCCGAAAATAAAAAAAACTACATCAGTTTCAAAGGGATTCTCATGGACTTTAAGACCGTCTATCTGTATAATCTCTACTTGGATGACACAAATTCGGCACTTCTTATGAAGGATGTCAAGGATTCGATCAAGTCATCTGAAGAAAGGCCCATGCCGATTTACAATCCCATAAACGCCTTCGGATTTGCCGAAAATCCGCCTAGTGATTCCGGTAAAGGAACAGCTCCGGACATGGATTCAATGGAATCCGACGAACCTGTTTCAAAAACCCCGGATGAAAGTATCAATCCAACCAACGAAGTTCCTGAAGCGCCTGATGCAGAAGATGAAGGCGTGCTGCTTGACGACTATATGTCCGCAAGCATTGCTAATGATGCATCAAGCACAGTTGATTTAGCCAGTTCAATCGATGATCCCGGCAACAATCTAGGAAACGATCAAACAAACGATATCGAAAACGATCTGGTAGCTAATGTTGCAAACGATTCAGACGACTATCAGCACGGCGATTCAAATGAACCAGCAGATAATTCGGCAAATGAAAGCAGCCTTGAAGATAATGAATATGAGGATAACGACGCCGGTCTCGCAGCAGCCGGATTCTACAATTACGAAAACGACTATACGGATCTTTTTAATTCGGAAGAAACCCCAAACAAAATTCCTGAGGATTTGAAGCAGAATAAAAACGGTCGCAGGGATAAAAAGGTGCTCGCAATAATCCTCATAGCAGCTCTCTTAGGCATTATCTTAACCATTTGCAGCAAAACAGATTTGCTTTTCTTCAAAGATAATCTTCCTGTTGCGACATTCCAGCATGAGCGTCTTTACGACGAATGGATTTTTCAAGTAGACGATTCTGAATCTGTTTTCCAGTCATATGAATGGACAGTAAAACAAAATGGCAAGGATGCCTTGTCCGGCAGTGGCTCCGAATTGAGATTCAAAGAAACATTTCTCGATGAAGGCGAATTCACGGTTTCCTTGCGAATACTAGACGATGAAAACAATTGGAGCCAAACATATTCAAACAATTACTATAATATTATAAATGACATTAACACAATCAACATCGATCCGAATTCCGACCAAAGCAAAGAACAGTTTGATTCCCTGTCCGTTCAATTCCAGGATGAAAGCTCCATATCAAAGGACGATACTGTTTTTAGAAACGGAACTTATTCTCTCCAGATAAGCGGCAATAAGCAAAACGGAGAATCCAAGCTGACAATAAACAAACTTGTAATGGACAACAATTCCGTAATATCCATGTGGATTCTTTCAGATTCCACAGAGCCCTTCAAGGTACAACTGTTGGGTTACAATGGAAAGTCTCTCGCTTTCAAAAGAAGCGTTAATTTCAAACCGAGCAGCAAGAACTACTGGGAGCTTCTAAGTGTTAGCCAAGAAACAAACAATGTAGACCGCTTGGAAATAGTTTTCTCCAACATGTCTTCAAGAATATGGATTGACGACTTAGACATCAACTCCTATAAGTAACTGGTTTTAATTTCCTATGATTTGCTGTTTTCAATGATTCGCTTCGCAAAATCTTTTGCCGCTTCATTAATGCCGGGATATTTCACAACCGTTTCGGGATCGTTCGCTATCGCCATCAACGCAAAACTTGGCGGAAGCTGCATATTTTTGTTAACATTCAGGCTGCCTATCAATTGACGGGCTACCGAATCGTTTCCTGAATTGCCCGAGACAATTATCGCAAAAAGATTTTTTTTATCGAATTCCGTTTTTCTATATATGACCGTCAATCTGTTTATTATAGCCATAAGCTTTGCTGAAATAGCATCGTTGTAGTTCGGGCATATCCATACCAATACATCGGCATCGCCTATTGCCGGCAATATTTCATTCGTGATGACTCCTCCATAGTAACAGCTGTTCTGGCTCCCATAATGTATACACTCATTGAATGAGCATCCCCTACAATCTACTACTTCCCCCGCCTCAACATGTATCTCATTCACTTCTGCATTCCCAAGATTTTCCTTAACCATCCTCCAAAGCATCAATGTGTTTGATGTCTCCCTCGAACTCGCATGCAAAGCAACTATCTTGGGAGTCTTTATCCTTTCGGGTTCATAACCATATAATTTTTCTACCAATTCACGAGACTTTATCATGCAAATGTCTTTAAGTGGCATATTCAAATGCTTTTGCCAGGTCGCAAAATTCATGAATCCTTCAATGGATTCGACAAGCGGATGTCCTGGAAACCTGCAGCCTGCCCTATTAAGATTGAAGATAAGGCTTTGGGCACTGCTTTTGCTATTGTATTGGGAATTGCTTCTCAGCAGAAGAACTGCGGCGCTGCCTTCGAGAGCATTCTCGCCACTTTCAACCAATGCGTTTACTATCTCGAACATGTCCATGCAGTACCCGGCGCAGTCGAGCTCCGCTGCAATAATAATTTTTGAATTTCGGAGATCAGGCAAGGGCCTTCCGCTTGATACTTCTTTAATGTCAAAGCCTCTAGTCGAATACTTAATCATCTCTTCCAGTACGGCCGATGTTTTCTTTGTTCGTATCAAGACCATGGGTTTATTCATATAAATCGTCCAGCATTTCGTAGGTTTCATTTAGCTTTCTCTTAAAAACATCAGGCAAATGAACTCGTTCGGGTTCAATCCCCATAATTCCCATTCTGTTCTTGGAACCCATGAACACACCCCCTATGAAGTGCGTGCTGTGGTGCCATTGGCCCCTTATGGTCGCAAGTATTGAAAGCGCCCCCGATGAAAGCGCCGGTGCAACAAAGGGTTTAAATCCAGTTTCGCGTATTTTTAGGTTCGCATGCTTTGCTGATTCAGTAAGGCTATTTGACAACTCCTCGTCATATGAAGCAATGCTGTTTGCTATCAAAAGCCCCTCACCATGCGGTCCAAAGGCCCTTCCCTCGGTTTCATATCCCGAGGTTTCCTCCTGAATCAGCGAGTAGAAGCGCGCTCTCGCATGCATTACACCCAAACCGTATCCCCGAATCTGGTCCGTTCCGAGACCTCTGAAATCAAGTTCTCCAGATTCATCCATATTCGAAACATCCCAAGCCTTGCGGCAAAGAAGATCTACGGGATCCGAAACAACTGCAAATATTCCCTTGAACCGTCTCTCTCTCGCCATTTTCGCATAAATGGATAATATGGCGGCATTACCTTCGAATTGCACCATTCTTACATCTTTTTTCTCATCTCCCACAGGCGGAACTCCCCTGCTGGCACAGAATACGAACACATCGCAATCGAATAAGTCCGATTCTTCGATTTTCTTTATTTGCGGAAAGGGCCTGTCCTCCGATGGTCCATAGATTTGCGAGGTTTCGAAATACCATCTGTCCTTGTTGGAAGGCTTGGGATCATAAATTCCAATGCTTTCAACAACATCTCCCCCCAAGAGACGCAACCCTGTAAGAAGGGTTCCCCCAACATCTCCGAGGCCTACAAGGTTTATTCTGTATGATTGCATATCATCAGCATGCAGGCAATCCGTCCAGTCGGGATATGATGTATTTACCGATTTTACCAGCCCTCTGTTCATTTTTTCCAGTATCCACTTGGACCAAAAGGGTTGAGGCATTCCGACAGGCTCATCAAACAAATCAATGGTTTCTTCTTGAATGTCCACCAAATCCGGATAATTCATAAGGAAGCTCCTTCTGGTTTTTCCGACAGGAGCATTCGACAGATAATAAAGCACGTCTCCATATCTCATTGCCTGCTGCTCGCCGACCGGTTCAAGATACTCTTCGGCTCTTTCCTTTTCCGAAAAAAGCACCTTACCCTCATGCATATAATAAAACATTCCGCACCCCCTTATTCCTTCTCTGTTATTATTCTCTTAATCTTATCAAGCGCTTCGATATCGTTCATAAGATAATTTGACGGGCTAAGGTTCAAATCGTGATGCATGTCCCTGCCGTGGTCCGGAAATCTGGGAGACATGAACACCTCTGCCAAGGCCGCCATTGTGAAGCTTCTTTCGTTGATAATTTGATAAACCTCTTCTATTGTTGTGATTATTTCATACGCATTTTCAAGACATGTTTTTGACAAATCGTAAACAGCTTGTTTTGATGCGCCCCTGATGTAGTATGGCGACATGTATGGCAATATGAGGTTGACAGACGGAATCATGTTCCTCTCGTGGTAAGCGCCTCTCCACAGTGTATCCCCTCCAAGGAATGGATATAGCGAATTCTCGTTGAACCAAGTCTTAAGCCTTGGAATGAAATAAGCTGTTTCCACCTCTCTGTTTTCTATTTCCATTAGCTCTTTTCCGCGTCCGGAAAGTATTCCAACAATGATTTTTTTGACCTCGATATTTTCCTTTTCAAACAATGGATTTACCACCCGAAAACGATATCCCTTGTGAAGCAAATCGTCTATGAGAAATACCGGACGGTTGAATGAATGAATTATCTTGACCTGGTTTTCCAATTCTACATAATAAGGATATGCCTTCATCTGATTGTTCTTCATGAAGGGCTCGAAATATCGCTCAGTATGCATTGATTTGGTTACCGTATTTGGCACTATCTGCCCATTCAATACGTTCCCAAAAGGCACACACATATTTTCCCCTGTTTGCTTTGGATAGGTCGGTTCGACAGGCACCTCGTTTTCTCTGCATATCATCTCTATCATCTTGTCGTAAATCATATTCCTGTCAAAAGACAACATCAAATGCCCCGGGTAAAGTTTCGTCATCGAATGCAAAAGTTTTTTTCTTGCATCCTTAATCGCCTTTTGAACCATCGGATGGCTTTTGTAAGGTTCCTTTATCGATTTGCTGGCATCCAGTGTTATTATGCTCGGTGATACCATTTTTACCACAAAAACGTATCTGTCATCTATGCTGTAGGGCACCTTCTGAAAACCGTTAAGCCTTAGGGTTTCATGCAATTCAGGCACTGCATGTTCCTCGAAAGTATTGTAGTAGATAGCATAGCTGTAATCCTTCTTGAGACATATTCCAAGGGTTTCCGTCAACAATATCTGGTTGTAGGTTCCGTCGTCCCTACTCTCGTCTATGAATAGGCCATCCAGCATAATTATTCTTCCCATGGAATTTTCGCGTATATATTCGGACACCTTGTCATTCTTGAATTCCTGATAAAGGCTGCTTGACTTCACCAAATGGAACAATGAAAACGCGACAATCCTGTTTTCATCTTTCAAATCCCTAATCAGCAGCATTTTAGGACTGTTTTCCCTTATAAAAAGCTTTAATTTTTCGAAGGCATCGAGGCTGTCATCAAAATAACTGTTTGACAATTCCTTTAGAAGTTCCTCATTGAATTCCGTGAGCAACTCCACATGTTTGGATTTTGTTCTCATGGTTGTCTTGTATTGTGGCTCACGCCTGTACAGACCGCGTTCGTAAATGTAAGTCTGCGCCATTGAATCGATGAGGTTGGATATGTCTCTCTTTTCGTCTATGTTTTTGCGAATAAGCGAAGAGCTTATGTCTTCATATTCAGGCTTTAGAACAAGACGGACCGTCTCTCCTTTTAGCTTCTCACAGGCCAGGTCAAGCCTATTGTCATCCTCATCAGACGCATGAAGAACCCTTCGTTCAAAAATAATATGATTGAACGAGTTGATTGAGCCATCATTCTTGTAAGCGCTTGCATTTAGAAGCACGTCGCTTCCTACCACAAGATACACCTTGGACCCGTCAAACACTTCCGTCAATTTCGCAAGGTCTTCAGTATTAGCTATGTTTATAGGTATGTTCTCAGGAAAAAGATATATCCCAAGCTCGTCCGCAACCGACATTCGAATAATGCTTCTTCTGATAAGATTCGGCTGAGTGCGTTTCGACCATGAAAACTCATCAACCGCAAGATAGACCTCATAGCCCTTGTCCCTTATCTCTCGAGCAATCTCCTTGTGGCTTAGAGAAAACGGGTCGAAAGTTCCAGGAAAAAATGCAATTTTATCATTTTTCACTATATGCATTTCACCTATGTGATGAGTATATTCGGATATAAATCTATAGATATCATTTAATCCCGCCGCATTGGTAAGAAAAAGAATGCTTTCATCCTTTGCTCCAAAATCGAGAAGCGTTAAAACTTTTTTAGCGATCAATCCAAAAATCCTATGGGTTTTTTGAAGATCGAGACTGCTTGACTTAAAAATATTCTTTCCTATTACCCCAAACGCAACATACTTGACCCTTTGGTTAAAGCTTACGATGCCATTCATTAAAATTCCCAAAAGTCTTATTTGCCGATTTTCAAAGGCATCTTTTGTCTCTGGAAAACGATCCTTATAAGAGTAGTAGTTTTCTATTGTAACCCCTATAGTTTCAAAAAGCAGGGATTCTATCTGTGGATTGGCGCTTTTGGCTTTTATAACCATATCGTCAATGAATTCGTCAAATTCCACCGGTTTCAAATACAGCACCAACACTCCAAGATATGCCGGAATGTACTTTGTAAACTGGTAATTTTCAATT
>JAENWJ010000059.1 GCA_016649995.1 Peptostreptococcaceae bacterium | reverse complement strand
GCGAGTTCGACAGGATATTACCATATCATCATGAGAGGCGACAATAGAAATTGGATATTTAAAAAGAGGCAGTATAAACTTGATTTCATGGAAATGCTTGAAGAACAGGAAAAAGAGGCTAGAATAGAAATGGTTGCTTGGAGCATAATGGATAACCATGTTCACTTGGTTCTTAAAGCGGAATTGGATCAATTATCTTTGGCCATGAAGAAAATTAATGTAAAGTTTGCAATGAGATACAACCTGAACGAGAAAATGGTAGGACATGTTTTTCAGGACAGGTTTAAGAGCCAAGCAATAGAGACGGATGAATATCTTTTGCAGGCAATTCGGTATGTGCATAACAATCCAATTAAGGCAAGAATCGCCGAAAAGCCGGGAGACTACAAGTGGAGCAGCTACAGTCAATATATAAACAACGATACCGTCGGCAAAAGACGGCAATTTAAATTCGTGCTTGGTCTTTTTAGCAACAGCATCGATGAGTTTAAGGCATTCCACATGGTCAAGGATGACAACGAGTACCTTGAAATAAAAGAGGACCTAGAAAAATCCAGAGAAGAAAAAGCTCGGGAAATTATCGGCGCGTGTTGCGCAAAACATGAAATAATAGAAGCATATCAGATAAAAGGAAATGAAAGAGTCATGAATGACTTGATAGCTGAGCTGATTGATAAAAGCGGAATGTCATACAGGACGATTGCTCGTTTGCTTGAGATTTCTTATAATACTGTAAGGGAAGCTGGCAGAAATAAGGATTGACAAATAATTACCAAAAGGAGTATAATCTATAATGTAGCAAGGCAATATACAACTGAATGGTTCAGGCTTTCCGAGGTTTCTTGGATGGTCTGTTCTTAAAAACAGCAACCTGACAAAAAAGAGATTTCTGATTTGAAGAGGGAGTGGTGATATATGTATGTGTAAAAATTATAGCTTTCCTTTGTCGCGGAGAGTTTTTTTGTTGTCCGGAAAAGAATAGGGAAGAATAGAAATGGAAATAGCAAGTAGGTCGGAGGTTCTTGAAATACTAGAAATGCCTAGAGATGAATTCTGGATAACGGTAAAGAACGAGGCCAAGGCGGTACATAGGGGAATTGGCGGGGGGCGCAATAACGGGGACCGCGTTTTTTGGGGACACTTTTAAGAAACCTCGAATCTGTCAGAGGAAAGGAGAAAATATTTTGTTAAAAATAGCCATATACGGAAAAGGTGGAATTGGAAAATCCACAACAGCATCCAATATATCAGCTGCATTTGCAAAGAATGGACTTACGGTTATGCAGATTGGTTGCGATCCAAAAGCAGATTCAACAATCAATCTGCATGGTAAAAAGAATGTTTCCACAGTCCTGGATTTAATTCGAAGTAAAGGTAACGCCGTCACCCTTGATGAGATGGTGACCGTTGGATACGAGGGCGTTCTTTGTGTTGAAGCAGGTGGCCCAACGCCAGGGCTTGGATGTGCGGGAAGAGGAATAATCACGGCTTTTGAAGCTTTGGCACAGCGAAATGCTTTTGAAATTTATAAACCCGATGTAGTAATATATGATGTCTTGGGAGATGTTGTCTGCGGAGGCTTTGCAATGCCAATTCGAGAAGGTTATGCAGAGAAAGTTATCATTGTTACCTCTGGCGAGAATATGGCTATCCATGCGGCAGCAAATATTGCCATGGCTGTAGAAAACTTTAAGGAACGAGGATATGCAACTCTTGGCGGTATAATCTTAAATAAAAGAAATGTTGATAAGGAACAAGAAAAGGTCAAAGAACTGGCAATTGATATTAAGACGGATATTATAGGTACTTTGGAATTTAGCAATACGGTTCAAAAAGCCGATAATCTACGCAAAACGGTACTCGAGGCATTCCCTGATAGTGACATGGCGGCATCTTATATAGAGCTTGCTTCATCTGTTATAGCTGCCTGCAATTCATCAGAAAGAGTAAAAGTATGATTAATTTAAGAAATCCTGACATGGCAGAAACACATATAAAAATAAAGAATGCCTCTTCCCTTTCTCCGTTTACTTACGGATTAGAGTATAGTTCACCGGCAAGAGGCACTTGGAACATTGTACATACGGGCATGCTGCTTCCTGAAAGTCATCAAATTTTTGTCTGTGCACAAAACTGTTTAAGAGGCGTGGTACTTACAGCTGCAGAACTTGGTGTTATGAATCGTTTTTCAACAATATCGGTTGATGAAGACACAGTGTTAACCGGGAATTGCGAGGAGATTATTATAAACGGCGTTTCCGATATAGCAGAAAAACTTCCCGTAAAACCAAAGGCGATTTTAATTTTTACCAGCTGTGTTCATAAGTTTTTGAATTCTGATTTGGATTTGGTATATAAAACCCTCAGAAAGAAATATCCTGATATAGGATTTGTGGAATGTTATATGACCCCCATTATGCGTAAAAGCGAGTTGCCTCCCGACCCAACAATGAGACGCCAACTTTATTATATGTTGCAGCCCTCAAAAGACAAAAGCAGAGCAGTAAATTTTATTGGCAATAATTTTGCAACGGATGAATCAAGTGAATTGGTTCAAATGATACGTAGAGGTGGATATGAAATAATGGATATCTGCAACTGCAAAACCTTTAGTGAATATGAAAAGATGTCACAGAGCTGTTTAAATATAACCAATCGTCCGGCAGCAGATGCTGCAGCAAAAGAATTGGAAAACCGACTTTACATAAAACACTTGTATCTGCCTGTCAGCTTTGATTTTAATAAAATTTCTGAAAATCTGCATAGGCTGTCAAAAGAACTTTCTATACCATTACCAGATATAGATAAGCTCAAGGAAAAAGCAACTAACAGTTTAAAGCGTGCCTCGCAAGTACTTAAAAATATGCAAATTGCAATTGATTATACTGCCACAGACAGGCCTTTTGGAATGGCAAAACTACTTTTGCAATACGGTTTTAATGTGATAAGTGTATATGGAGATACATTTTTAGATGAAGAACAAAAAGACTTCGAATGGCTTCAGAAAAATAAAGGTAATTTAGAGCTTATTGGCACCATACATAACCAAATGGCAGTTCTACCACGGAATGCTGCAGTAAATCAAAATGGAAAGATTTTGGCAATAGGGCAAAAAGCCGCATACTTCACTGACACAAAATATTTTGTAAATATTGTAGAGGATGGCGGTTTCTATGGGTTTGACGGTATCTGCAAACTGATGGACCTTATGATACAAGCAACAACAGAGGAAAAAGATGCCGAAAAGCTTATTACAATTAAAGGATTGGGGTGTTGTGTATGAAACTGACGACTCGCGTTCTATCCACATATACGGCCGATATTTCAGGAGTCTGCTCAGCGCTTTATGAGCTTGGAGGAATGACCGTGATGCATGACGCATCAGGTTGTAACTCCACTTATTCAACCCATGACGAGCCGCGTTGGTATACTATGGACAGCATGGTATACATCTCTGCCTTAACAGAGCTTGAAGCCGTTATGGGCGATGATGAAAAACTAATATGTGATATAACTGATTCAGCAAAAAACTTAAAGCCTGCTTTCATTGCAATAGGCGGTACGCCAATCCCCATGATGATGGGAACGGATTTTAAAGGTATTGCCAAAATCATTGAAAAGAGAACAGGTATTCCTACATTTGGGTTTTCCACAAATGGAATGCACTCCTATATAGATGGTATTGCAGTAGCACTGGAGGCCATAGCAGAGCGTTTCTGCACCTTGTCTTGCGTGGCTGCAGATCGCAAGGAGGGAGAACATCCATCGGTTAATTTACTAGGTCTTACACCTCTTGATTTCTCAATTACAGGCAATACAGAAAAAATGATTGATCTTTTTGAAGAAAACGGTTTCCATGTAAATAGCTGTTGGGCAATGGGGAATACACTGAAAGATTTATCCATGGCCGGCAAGGCACATGTCAATGTTGTTGTTTCGGCAAGCGGACTTTTAGCCGCAAAAAAACTAAAGGAAAAATACGGAACACCCTTTGTAGTTGGACTCCCAATAGGGGAAAAATCTGTGAAAAAACTCTTGTCTCTTATTGAACAAGCAGCAAATACGGGTAAAGACTTTTATTTACAAGGAGAAGGGCAAAAGATAAATGCAGATGACAAGCAAGTGCTGATTATTGGAGAACAGGTATTTGCCTCTTCTTTGCGATGTTGCCTTATAGAAGATTTAGGCATGAAAAATGTGGGAACCCTTTGTCCTCTAAATCCCGACAAAAGCTTAATGGGAGAAAATACTCTTTCCTTATTTGAAGAGGATGATATTGCAAAAAAGGTTTTGGAGGCTAAAACGATAATTGCCGATCCCATTTACCGTCGTCTTCTCCCAGCAGATGAGTCAATAACCTTTATAGATATGCCACATGAAGCATATTCGGGAAGGATTTACCACGATGATATGAAAGTGTTTATTGGGGATTCAATCTTTGATGTTTTGCGAGGAAATACCCCTTGCATGCCACCATGTAAGAACAAAAAGGAGAAAATAAAATGAATAGAAAAATTATTTCACTGCTCTTATGTATTGCACTTCTTGCACTACCACTTAGCGGATGCTCATCAGCGGATACCGAGCCGGCTAATGAGGAAGTTGCTTCCACTATTACAATTACAGATGATAATGACAATGTGATTATACTTCCCAGCGATATCAATCGAGTAGTAGTTACCGATATCTACCCATTTGCATCAATTCTTACTATATTTCTTGGCTCTGCCGAAAAATTGGTAGGCATTCATCCTGTATGTATGAGTGCGGCAAAATCAGGACTTCTTAGCGAACTTTTTCCTGAAATTCTAAATGCAGATACCAGCTTTATGACAAGCAACAACTTGAATATTGAGCAGTTATTGAAGCTTAATCCTGATGTTGTATTTTATGGCGCAAATAACCATACTCTTGGTGACACCTTGACAAAAGCGGGTATTGCAGCCGTGGCCGTCTCACCTAGCAAGTGGGATTGTGACGTCATAGAGACATATGATCAATGGGTTTCCATGTTAAGCAAGATTTTCCCTGAAAGAGCTGAAATCTCCGAAAAAGTATCTACATATAGCAAAGAAGTTTATGACAGCATTCAAAAGACTGTAAGCAAAATAGAAGATACAGATAAAAAGAAAATTCTTTTCCTCTTTAAATACGATAAAGCCACAATGATCACATCAGGGAAGAAGTTCTTCGGTCAGTACTGGTGCGATGCTGTTGGCGGCATCAACGTGGGAGAAGTAATCGAAGAAGGGAATTCTATTGCTGCTATAAACATGGAGCAGGTATATGAGTGGAATCCCGATGTCATTTTTATTACAAACTTCACATCCTCACAACCGGAAGACCTTTACAATAACAAAATCGGAGGCGATGATTGGAGCAGCGTGACTGCTGTTAAAAATGGCGAGGTTTATAAGCTTCCCCTCGGTTCTTACAGGGGCTTTACCCCAGGCGCCGATACGCCTGTTATACTTCTTTGGATGGCCCAAAAGGTATATCCAAAGCTTTTTGCAAATGTGGATATGGTAAAGCAAGTCAAAGACTATTACATGAACCTGTATGGTGTAGAGCTTACTGATGAGCAGGTAAATAGAATGTATAATCCTTCTCGAGATGGGGCTGCAGGATTTTAAAATTGATAAGTGGGTGTTAGTCAAATGATATCAAATGAGAGAAAGTGGAATATTAACTGGACTATTAGTATGATTATCGTTATGGTGCTTTCAGCTATGGTTGCCATGACAATAGGCAGATATACCATTTCAATAAAAGAAATACTGGCAGTAGTGTTCCCAAAAATGTTTACCCATGTGGAAGTGTTAAAAACCATGAACACTGTTATTCTAAATGTTCGCATGCCCAGGGTTTTGCTGTCAATGCTTGCAGGCGCAGGACTTGGCATATCTGGGGCAGCCTTTCAGAGTCTTTTTGCAAATCCCCTTGCAACGCCAGATACATTAGGCGTTGCAACGGGTGCATCTTTCGGTGCGGCTTTGGGTATACTGATGGGATTTTCAGGCTTAGGAATTCAAATGACAGCATTGCTGGCAGGAATTGCTGCTGTGACTCTTGTATGCTCCATTAGCAGAATTAACGGAAAATCCAATATACTTATGATTATATTGTCAGGTATAGTAATCAGTGCGCTCTTTTCGGCAATGGTATCCTTAATCAAATATGTGGCAGATCCCCAGGATATTCTTCCGTCAATCACTTACTGGCTTATGGGAAGTATGTCTTCGACGACAAAAGAAACACTGATGCTGGGATCTCCCTTTATTATCATTGGAATTGTTTTGATATTTTTGGTGAGGTGGAAACTCAATGTAATGTCCTTGCCGGAGGATGAGGCAAAATCTCTTGGAATTAATGTAAAACTGGTGCGTGGTATTACGATTTTAGGTGCAACTATGGTAACTGCATCCGTGGTATCCATGTGTGGCCTTATAGGCTGGGTTGGTCTTCTGATTCCCCATATAGCAAGAATGATATTTGGCAATAACAATCAGGCGGTTGTGCCTGCAAGCATCTGTTTTGGAGCTATTTTTATGCTGTGCATTGATACAATTGCACGCAGTGTAACAGCAGCGGAGATTCCTGTTTCTATCTTAACTGCTGTCATTGGAGCTCCATTTTTCATTATTTTACTAAGAAAGACGGGAGGAATTAAATCTTGATATTCGAAGTACGTAACGGTAGTTTTCAATATTCAAAAGAAAAGAAATTGCTGCGCCATATCAATTTTTGCCTGGAAAAGCCACAAGTTCTGTCTGTTCTTGGTGTCAATGGAATCGGTAAAACAACTATGCTTAAATGCATGCTGGGACTTCTTCCTTGGAGCCAAGGAAGTACAATTTTATATGGAACTGATTTAAAGGAAATGTGCTATAAAAAAATTTGGCAAAACATAGGCTATGTACCCCAGGCAAAAACATCGGCATTTTCCTACACGGTAGAGGATATGGTGCTCTTGGGACGCGGTTCGTATCTCGGAGCTTTTGGGCAGCCGGGGAAAAAAGATAGAAAAATAGCCCATGAATGCCTTGAATTAATTGGTATTTCCCATCTGAAGAATAAACTCTGCAATCAAATTAGCGGCGGAGAACTGCAGATGGTACTCATTGCAAGGGCACTTGCCGCCAAACCCTCTTTGCTGGTTTTGGATGAACCTGAATCTAATTTAGATTTTAAAAATCAGATGATTGTTTTAAGTACCATAGAAAAGCTTTGTAAAGAACAGCAGATTTCTACCATTGTCAATACCCACTATCCTGAACATGCAATTGCCATTTCTCAGAAAGCATTACTGCTAAATCAAGATGGCACCAGTCTGTTCGGAGACACTGCTGAAATTTTAAATGAGGATAATTTGCGTCAGGCCTTTGGTGTGAATGTAAAAATTAAAACAATGGTCTTTAAAGAAAAAACACACACCTGCGTAGTCCCAATATCTCTATTGAGTTGATAGTAAAAACGGAGGAAAACAGACAATGAAAAATCTGATCAATAAATTGGCAGAAAAACATATTCTGTCCAAAGATGAGTTTGAACTGCTGATCCAAAATAAAAACAAAGAAACAGAAGATTATCTTTTCGGTAAAGCAAGGGAAACAGCCATCTTGCATTACGGAAAAGATATCTATATACGAGGTATTATAGAATTCACAAATTACTGTAAAAACAATTGTTATTATTGTGGTATTCGCAAGAACAATTTTAATGCACACCGATATCGTTTAACAAAAGAGCAAATTTTGCAGTGCTGTGATGCTGCCTATATACTTGGGTTGCGCACTTTTGTGCTTCAAGGCGGAGAGGATATATATTTTACCGATGAGCGAATTATTGACATAATAAAAGATATCAAAAAAAAATATTCTGACTGTGCCATCACCCTGTCCATCGGAGAAAAAAGCCATGCTTCATATAAGGCTTACTTTGATGCTGGAGCAAACCGCTATCTTCTGCGTCATGAGACTGCAAATGAGTCTCTTTATGCAAAACTGCATCCTAGCGACCAATTGCTTTCAATTCGTAAGCAATGTCTTTATGATTTAAAGGATATTGGTTATCAGGTTGGCGCTGGGTTTATGGTGGGGGCACCTTTTCAAACGGTGGAAAATATTGCTCAAGATTTACTGTTTCTCTACGAGTTACAGCCTGAAATGGTAGGCATCGGTCCTTTCATTCCCCAGCATGACACTTCTTTTGCAGATGAAAAGCCAGGAACAGTTGAGCTTACCGTATTTCTTCTTAGTATAATTAGATTGATGCTCCCTTCTGTACTTCTCCCTGCAACAACGGCTTTGGGAACAATCCATCCGCGTGGTCGGGAGCTTGGAATATTGGCCGGCGCAAATGTTATCATGCCAAATATTTCACCTCAAAATGTGCGAAAAGATTATATGCTTTATGATAATAAAATTGGCACAAAAGACGATGCAGAAGAATCACTGCAAGTACTCAAGGAACAAGTAAAAAAAATTGGATATCGCATAGTTGTGGCACGGGGTGACTATAAATCATAGGCTCTGTTAGACTTTAGTGTTGTTACTCGTATAATTAAAAAGAGAGGGGTGTATTCCTCTCTAAAATGCGGTTTGTGGTATTAACCATAGTTTAAAGTATCGTGTAAATTGAATGCTCGAAATACTTATATTTTCTTTTTCATTGGTTGAATAATCAAACAGATAACCCGAACCAAATTGTTCATTAAAAAGCCACCCTTCATCTTCTAACATCTTTCTAACGAATTCAAAACCATCTTTACTTGTTGTAATATATTGCTTAGATATTGGATTTGAATCATACTCATATAAATCTAAACCTCTTAAACCAAGTTGTACTGTTCCGTTTATAACTTGGACTGGATTTTCCTCTTGCTTTAATATTGGATATGCCCAATCTGCAATTATTATTGTGAATAAGATTAAAAATCCTATGATAATTTTTTTCCATAACTTTTTTTGCATTTTAAACCTCCCCGTAGTATATTTCTGATTATATTATATCAAAAACAATTATACATACAATGGTGTTCGTGTCTTATATAAAAGCACGACGGGGTTACTGCTTTAAACACAATGAATTTGATGGGTTCACAGTTCTTATTTGTTTTGGCAACTGTTCTTGTGTTGCGGCGTGTGAATTGTTATAATTCTACTGTATCAAATCTAGACAAAATTTTTTATAAGATAGGACAACAAAAATGATTCAAGTGGAAATACTTTGCAACCAGTTAGAGAAATTTAGCGCAGAATTGCGGGTAGTATGGAGGAAAAAATGACTGAATTATTAGCTCCGGCAGGAAATATGGAAGCTTTAATAGCTGCAATTTCTAATGGTTGTGATGCAATATACTTAGGAATGCAAAAATTTGGTGCACGTGCATACTCATCTAATTTTGATTTAGAATCATTAAAAGAGGC
>JAENWJ010000058.1 GCA_016649995.1 Peptostreptococcaceae bacterium | reverse complement strand
TTTTCGATGGTACAATATTCTTGACTCATGAGTTAAACCCTCCATTTACAAGTTTTAGATTAGTTACTAAACATTGTACACGGGTTTTTCTCTTGAGTCATTTGTTTTTACAAATGTGGTCATTTCATTTTACAACTTAGCTTATTTTTTTTTCTTTCTTTCTACTTTCTACTTTCCACTTAAAACTTAATAGTATATAATATAATGGTTTCAAGCCACATCTTAAAACGCTTTTTGAAAATCAATTCTTTGATTAATCCGACAAACATTCTCATAAACATTCCAAAACAATTTCAGGAGGTACCAAAATGCATAGGAATCTAGCACTTAATCTCGTTCGCGTAACCGAAGCGGCCGCTATGAATGCAGCCAAACTTATGGGACGGGGCGACAAGAATCTTGCCGACCAATATGCCGTTGACGCAATGCGCAAGATGTTTGACACTGTGGACATAGAGGGCACCGTTGTTATTGGCGAGGGGGAAATGGACGAGGCCCCAATGCTCTATATAGGCGAAAAAGTTGGAAACGGAGCAGTTGATGCCCCTAAAGTGGACATAGCAGTTGATCCCCTTGACGGTACTGCCTGTGTCGCAAAGGGCTTGCCAAATGCAGTGGCGGTAATTGCGGTGGCTCCGGAGGGCTGTCTTTTAAAGGCGCCTGACATGTACATGAAAAAGATAGCAGCAGGACCAAAGGCCCGTGGAGTTATAGACCTAAATGCCAGCGTTGCAGAGAACCTAAGGAATGTTGGCAAGGCCCTGGACAAGGATATCGAGGACCTTACGGTAATAATTCAAGACAGGGAGAGGCACTTGCCCATAATCGAAGAGGTTAGGAAGGCCGGAGCAAGGATAAGGCTGTTTCAGGACGGTGATGTAATAAGCGCAATCTCCACCTGCTTCGAAGAGACGGGCGTTGATCTTTTCATGGGAACAGGCGGAGCTCCCGAGGGCGTTATAGGAGCGGCGGCAATTAAATGCCTCGGCGGAGAAATGCAGGGACAGCTTGTAATAAACAATGAAAAAGAAAGGAAGCGCTGCGAGGAAATGGGCGCCGATTATACAAAAGTGCTCACGATTGACGACCTTGTAAAGGGTGATGAGGCGTATTTTGTAGCCACTGGAATATCCGAAGGCGACCTCCTAAGGGGCGTGCGCTTTCTTGCAAACGATGTAGTAAAGACCCACTCGGTTGTTTTTAGAGGAACCACAGGGACAATCCGTTTCGTTGAAACGATACACAGGTTGGATAAGAAGCCTGATTACGCAAAATAGGAGGAAAAGTTTGGATATAAAAGAACTCAAGAAAAAAAAGATGACGGACCTTCGTGAAATAGCAAAGGCCATGAACCTCGAAAATTTCTCGAAGATGAAAAAAGAAGAGCTTGTTGTATTCATAGAAAGTGCAGGCAATCCCCCGAAGCCGGAGGAGACTCTGGAGGACATAGTCGAGGAGGGGTTTTTGCCGGACAATGTTACAGAAGAAATAAGCCGCTCGGAGGATACAGACATAGTAGAGGGCGTTCTTGAGCTGATGGCCGAGGGCGGCTACGGATTCATGCGCTTTCACAACTACCAGTCAAGCGAGCTCGATGTATATGTTTCACCGTCTCAGATTCGGCGCTTCAGGCTAAACACCGGGGACAAGATAACCGGAATAACTAGGCCGGCAAAGAACGGCGAAAAGTTCCGCGCACTTCTTTATATAAGGAAGGTAAACGGGGACAATCCCGATGTGGCAAGGAGGCGCCCGAGCTTTGACCGCCTAACGCCCATCTACCCGGACGAGAGGATAACACTAGAGTCTAGCAAGACGGACCTTTCTATGCGTCTCATAGACCTCATGGCCCCCATAGGCAAGGGGCAGAGGGGGCTCATAGTGGCGCCGCCGAAGGCCGGAAAGACAATACTTCTCCAGAAGATAGCCAAGGCAATATCGACAAAGTTCCCTGAGACGGAAATAATAGTTCTGCTTATCGACGAGCGTCCCGAGGAAGTGACGGACATGCAGAGGTCTATAGATGCCGATGTAATATACTCCACATTCGACGAGCTGCCTTCAAACCATACAAAGGTGGCGGAGATGGTCTTAGAGCGCGCCAAACGCCTCGTTGAGCAGAAGAAGGATGTCGTTATACTGCTTGACAGCATCACCAGGCTTGCAAGGGCGTACAACCTAATCATCCCTTCAAGCGGCAGAACACTTTCCGGAGGGCTTGACCCAATGGCGCTCCATAAACCGAAGAAATTCTTCGGCGCCGCCAGAAACATCGAGGAGGGCGGGAGCCTCACAATACTCGCCACGGCTCTTGTTGATACAGGAAGCCGCATGGATGATGTCATATACGAGGAGTTCAAGGGCACGGGCAACATGGAAATCCATCTCGACAGGCGACTTTCAGAGAAGAGAATCTTCCCTGCGGTTGATATAAATAAATCCGGAACGAGAAGAGAAGAACTGCTTCTTACACAGGAAGAGCTCGAGACAATTTGGGCAATAAGAAGAGCCCTTGGAAACGCATCGGTACTAGAGGTGACAGAAAACATCATATCAAAGCTCACAAAGACAGATTCAAACGCCGAATTTATTTCGACAATGGGAAAGAGTTTGGGATAGGCTCCCAAAATGCCTTGCGGCTGGGTTTGTGCTATGCTATAATATGATAGTTGACAATAGAATGAACTATTGTTATATATAGAAATGAAATTATTATAAGAGAGGTGAATCTGATGAAACCAGGAATACATCCGGAATATAAAACAGCTACCGTCAGATGTGCTTGCGGAAACACGTTTGAAACGCGATCCACAAAAGATGAAATTAGAGTTGAAATTTGTTCGGAATGCCATCCCTTCTTCACAGGCCAACAGAAATCTATTGAGCGTGGCGGAAGAGCAGAAAAATTCAAGAAAAAATACGGCATCGAATAAAACAGAATCAAAATCGTCGAAAAGGTTAGAGGGAAGCCCTCTAGCCTTTATTTGTGTAGGGGAAAAACTCCCTGCACAAATAAAGGCTAGAGAGTGGAACGTAGGAAGTGGAAAGAGGAACGAAAAAGATAAAGACTAGGTGCTTAAAAAAGATAAAATAAAATTCAAACAAAATTCAAACAATATACATGGTAAAATAGATTAGTAGCAATTGAGTCCAAGTAATTATTCGCTGGAGGATTTTGATGTATAAAAAATTGAGAGTTTGGAAAAAATCGCACGACTTAACCCTGGAAATATATAAACAGACTGAAAAATTTCCTGTTTCGGAACGCATGGCGTTAACTCAACAGATAAGAAGAGCAGCTTACTCCATACCTATGAATATTGCAGAGGGATACGGGACTATTTACAAGAAACAATTGATAAACTATCTTTCTATTGCGAGAGGGTCTTCTTTTGAAGTTTCATACCAATTGTTGCTTGCGAAGGATTTAAATTATTGGGATGAAAAAACATTTGATGAGTTAAACGATAAAATTATTGAGATCCAAAAAATGATAAGTGGTTTAATAAGAAAAATGCAAAAGCTCGATGGACAGATAAATGATTGAATAAGCTGATATTTTAAGTTTTTTCTTTCTACTTTCTACTTTTACCGGAGGTAAACCATGTCAAAATTATATTTTCGCTATGGAGCGATGAATTGCGGAAAGTCTACTGCTCTGATGCAGGTTGCGCACAATTACAGGGAGCGGGGAATGAAGGCCCTTATTCTAAAGCCTGTCATAGATACGAAGGGCGACGGGCAGGTTGTTTCGCGCCTGGGCATAACAAAGGATGTCGATTTTCTTGTGGAAAAGACATGCGATGTGTACGATGCCGTTAATGCCTATACGCGGAAGGAAGGAAAGCCCAACTGCATATTGGTGGACGAGGCGCAGTTTTTTAAGAAAGAACAGATAGACCAGTTCTTCAGGGTTGCCGTAGAAATGAACATACCGGTAATTTGCTACGGGCTGAGGACAGACTTTCTCATGAACGGATTCGAGGGCAGCGAGAGGCTCCTTCTACTGGCCCATAGCATAGAGGAGCTTAAGACCATCTGCAGATGCGGAAAGAAGGCCATGCTTAATGCTAGAAAAGTAAACGGAGAATTTGTCTTCGAGGGTGAGCAGGTTGTAATAGAAGAATGCGGAGTCATAGAATACGAGGCACTATGCCCCAAGTGCTATTTTGAGATGAGGAAAAACAGTAGAAAGTAGAAAGTAGAAAGTAGAAAGTAGAAAGAGTAAAGATAAAAGATAAAAGATAAATAATGAAATAAGCCAATAAAGGCAAAAGTAAAAAAGCAGGAAATTCAAACAATGAAATGTAGAATATAAAAAGTGTGAATTTCTACTTTTTCGAAAGGAAAAAATATGAGCGAAAATGGAATAAGGCAAGAAGAACAAAAATCAAAAAGAACCGTCCCCGATGATTCGTGCCCAAGGCATTCATACGGAGGACAGGCGGTAATTGAGGGTGTCATGATGCGCGGAAAGAAGCACATGGCGATAGCGGTAAGGAAGCCTGACGGCGAGATAATAATTAAGAAGGATGAGGTAAGCGCCATTGAGAGGTCGGCGATTGCGAAGATCCCAATCATCAGAGGAGTAGTGGTGTTCTTTAGCGCAATGGTTACAGGCATAAAAGCCATAACTTATTCTGCGGAATTTTTCGAGGAGCCTACTGAGGCTGAAAAAAGCAAGTTCGACAAGTGGCTTGAAAAAAAGCTGGGAGATAAGCTTGACGATTACGTCATGTACTTCTCTGTCATCATGGCTGTTTTTTTAGCGGCGGGCCTATTTTTTATATTTCCGACATTTTCCATAAGCATGACAAAAGGAACAATAAAGAGCCCCATATTAATGAACTTACTTGAAGGCGTGCTTAGAATAGTGATGTTCATAGCATATGTTCTTCTTATTTCCCGAATGAAGGATATAAGGCGTGTGTTCGAATATCATGGCGCGGAGCATAAAACCATCTTCTGTTTTGAAAACAAGCAGGAGCTGACTGTTGAAAATGCTTCTAGGTTTACAACCCTCCACCCGAGGTGCGGAACTAGCTTCATAGTATTTGTAATGATAATAAGCATAATAATATTTTCGTTCGTGGGCTGGCCGAACCTGTTGGTGCGCATATTGTCAAGATTAATACTTTTGCCGGTGATTGCGGGTCTTTCATACGAGGTGCTTAAATGGGCAGGAAGAAGCGACTCTACACTGGTCAAGGTCCTTTCGTGGCCGGGCCTCAGATTCCAGAAGCTTACAACAAAAGAGCCCGATGCCGGACAAATAGAGGTTGCCATTGCGTCCCTTAAGGCCGTGTTTGAGATGGAAGCGGCGGAAAAAGAAGAGGATAATAAAAGTGATACTGAGACAGCTGATTCTTGAACTGAAAAAATCCCTGGATGATTCATCTGCGTCGCCCCTTCTTGACGCGCAGCTTATTGCAGGGCTTGTGCTTGGAAGGGACAGGCTGCATATTCTGACCAATCCGAGCGATGAGATAAGCATAGAAAACGAGAATAGAATTAGAGCCCTTGCTCGAAAAAGAAGAAGCGGGGTTCCTCTTCAGCACATCACAGGGAAACAGGAATTCATGGGCCTCGATTTCGAGGTGGGTCCCCAGGTTCTTATACCGCGTCCCGACACGGAGATTCTCGTTGAAGAGGCAATAAGCGATTTGAAGAATCGTGGGGCCTTAAGCATTCTCGACATAGGAACGGGGAGCGGAGCTATAGCCGTATCGCTCGCGAAATACCTGCCTCTTTCCAACGTGTATGCGGTTGATATATCAAAAGATGCCCTGGAAACGGCAGCGATAAACGCAGCGAGAAACGGGGTTGAAAAGAGGGTAGAGTTCCTTTTGGGAAGCCTGTTCGAACCGTTTGAGGATATAGGAGAAAAGGCTGATGCAATTGTATCAAACCCTCCATACATCCCCGCGGGGGAGATAGATTCTCTTCAAAGGGAGGTTGCTGTTTACGAACCGCGAGGAGCGCTCGACGGAGGCTCGGATGGGCTTGAATTCTACAGAGCCATAGTGGAAAAAGCTCCGCGCTTCTTGAAACATGGCGGAATGATTTACCTCGAGGTTGGCGCGGGTCAGGCAGAAGCTGTCGAAAATTTGCTCAAACAGGTGAAATGCGGGGGCGAATCATGTTATAATAATATACTGAGGATCAAAGATTTAGCCGGCATAGAGAGGGTAGTTAAGGCATCCCTTAGGTCGGATAAAATAGAAGATACATTACGAACGGAGTGAAGCAATGCTTGAAAAACTTGAATTCATATTGGAAAAGTATGAAAAATTGAACGAAAAAATTTCCGATCCGAAAATCATAAGCGATCAGCCCACTTGGCAGAAATACATGAAGGAGCACGCCGGGCTAGAGCCGATAGTCGAAAAGTACAAGGAATACAAGTTGGTAAAGGATGCTCTTGACGAGACCAACGAAATAATTAAAAACAGCGACGACGAGGAACTTCGTGAGATGGCAAAGATGGAACTGCCGGAGCTTGAAGGCAAGTATGAAGAAATGAGCGATGAAATAAAGTTCCTGCTCATACCCAAGGACCCTAATGACGAGAAAAATGTAATAGTCGAAATTCGTGCCGGAGCCGGTGGCGACGAGGCGGGGCTGTTTGCTGTTGAAATTTTTAGGATGTATAACCGCTATGCAGAGCGTAATCACTGGAAAACAGATATAATGAACACAAACGAAACGGGAGTCGGCGGCCTCAAGGAAGTTGTGTTCATGATTAAGGGAAACGGAGCATATTCGAGGCTTAAATACGAAAGCGGCGTTCACCGCGTGCAGAGGATTCCTCAAACTGAATCTGGCGGAAGGATACACACGTCAACAGTAACGGTTGCAGTTCTTCCTGAGGTTGAAGATGTGGAAGTTGAGATTGGCGCAAATGACATAAGGTGCGATGTTTTCCGCTCGTCGGGAAACGGCGGACAGTCAGTAAACACAACCGACTCCGCTGTTCGGCTTACTCATCTGCCTACGGGTCTTGTTGTTACATGCCAGGACGAAAAGTCTCAGCTAAAGAACAAGGTCAAAGCCATGAAAGTTCTCAAGGCAAGGCTGTATGAAAGGGAGCTTGCGGAGCAAAACGCGGAAATAGCTGATGAAAGGAAGTCCCAGGTAGGTACCGGTGAGCGAAGCGAGAAGATAAGAACCTACAACTTCCCGCAGAGCAGGGTTACCGACCACCGAATTAACCTTACACTATACAAGATGGCCTATATACTCGACGGGGATCTGCATGAATTAATAGATGCCCTGACCACAGAGGACCAGGCGGCTAAGCTCAAGATACTCAATTGACAATGAACCTGTTTATAACATGGGGCAGCGCATATGCTGCCTCTTGTAGAGTCAACATGTTTTGAATATGGAGGCGAGAGCCATGGAAAAGACACAGATAATATATATGAGCCCGGACCACATCGACGATGATAAGCTTAGGCACCCGGCGGGGCTCCTCCGAGAAGGCGCGACCGTTGTTTTTCCGACAGAAACCGTTTACGGGCTGGGAGCAAATGCTTTGTCGGAGGACGCCGTAAAGAAAATATTCGTGGCAAAGGGGCGTCCATCGGACAATCCACTTATTGTACATATAGCAGAGCGGTGCGAGCTGGATGCCCTTGTAAGCGAGGTGCCCAAGGCTGCGGAAAAATTGATGGCAGTATTCTGGCCGGGTCCTCTCACGATGATCTTCAAAAAATCAGATGCAGTGCCCGAAATAGTAACGGCCGGTTTAGATACAGTAGCAGTTAGAATGCCGTCGCATCCGCTTGCTCGCAGGCTGATTAAAATGGCCGGTGTACCGGTTGCCGCCCCGAGCGCCAACCTTTCGGGCAAGCCCAGCCCCACGAGAGAAGGCCATGTTCTAAAGGATCTTTTCGGAAAGGTCGATTGCATAGTCTGCGGAGGGGATACCGAGGTAGGGCTTGAGTCGACGGTTTTGGATGTTACGGGAGATGTGCCAATGATTCTTAGGCCGGGAGGCGTAACGAGGGATCAAATAGCTGCGGTGACTGGAGCCTGTGAAATTGACGAGGCCCTTTTGAAAGAGGACAGTCCTTTGGTGCCGAGGTCTCCGGGCATGAAATATACACACTATTCCCCCGATGCCGATGTGTTCATGGCGGGTGGAAGCAGGCAAGAAATGGCCAGCGCAATCCTGCGGGAGGCATTAGCGAGAAAAGAAAAGGGTCAAATGGTGGGAATATTGGCCACCGAGGAGAATGCAGATAAATACGAGGGATTCAAGGTCATTTCACTCGGAAGCGGCGAAAGACCGGAGGAGATAGCATCGAGGCTCTTCATGGCTCTTAGGCTTTTTGACGAAATGAAGATGGATGTAATTCTCTCCGAAACCATAGAGGAAAAGGAAATAGGAAGAGCCGTGATGAACAGGCTAAAGAAGGCGGCGGGAAACCGCTGGATCGAAAGGAAGTGAGCCCCATGAAGGTATTGTTCATATGCACCGGAAACACATGCAGAAGCCCCATGGCGGAAGGCTTTCTAAAAAAAATGATCAATAAGGTGGGTGTCGAAGGCGTCGAGGTGGCGTCAAGAGGCCTGGTTGCAATTAAAGGGAAGCCTGTCTCGGAAAACGCGTTTCTGGTGGTGGGAGAAAAGCATATCAAAATAGGGAACCATGTAGTAAGGCAGGTAACTCGTGATGACATAGCCGAAAGCGATTTGATTTTGACAATGACGAAGAGTCATGCTTATCATGTTTTCAGCATGTTCGCGCAAAAGGACCGCCACATATATACACTGAAGGATTTTGTTGGAGGCTATGATGACAGGGACATATCCGATCCAATCGGAGGGTCTCTGGATGACTATAGAAAATGTGCCAAAGAGATAGAGGAGGCATTAAAAAAAGGGTTTGACAATATTGTCAATTATGGAAAGGAAGAATAATATGAAAGTAGCATTGGGATCGGACCACGGTGGATTTGCACTTAAAGAAGCCATCAAGAAGCACCTTAACAGAAAGGGCATCGAGTTTGTCGACTATGGAACATTCAACAACGAATCGGTTGATTATCCCGATTACGGAAGAATAACAGCCGAAGCCGTAATGCGTGGCGAATGCGATAGGGGCATTGCTATTTGCGGAACGGGAATAGGAATATCCCTTGCGGCCAACAAGGTAAAAGGAATACGCTGCGCGCTTGTTTCGGAGGAGTATTCGGCCAGAATGGCAAAGGCCCACAACAACGCCAACATGATAGCAATGGGCGGAAGAGTTGTAGGGGAGGGCATAGCAACAGGCATAGTTGATGTTTGGCTCGAAACAGAATTTGAGGGCGGACGCCACGAAAGAAGAGTAGAGAAAATAATGGAGATTGAAGGCAGTGGAAAGTAGAAAGTAGAAAGTAGAAAGTAGAAAGTAGAAAGTAGAAACAAAGATAAATGCAAAAGATAAATGTAAAAGATAAAGCAGCATGTGTAATTTGAAACTTGTATTAATCTCTTGTATTCATGTATTTAATGCACATTAGACAACTATAAGAGTTTGGGTTTGCGCTTCTAAGGCATCGAATCTTTAGTACTTATCTTTTCCTTTCCACTTTCCACTTGCGACTTTTCACATACAACCATGTGAACTAATATAAACTTAAAATAGGAAAGTAGAATAAGTAAAGCAGAAAAAAAGGAAAAAACGGACATGGAAATTTTGGGATTTTCCTTAAGGCACTTAATCCCTGGCATTTGTCTTTTCCTTTCCACTTTCCACTTTCTACTTACAACTTAACAAACAGGAGGTTTTCAATGGGTAAAGTACATGTAATGAATCATCCGCTCATTCAGCACAAGCTGACGTATCTTAGGG
>JAENWJ010000057.1 GCA_016649995.1 Peptostreptococcaceae bacterium | reverse complement strand
TTTCTATTCTTCCGTAACCATGTTCATCTATGCTAAGATCAAACTTTGCCCCAAAGGTACCTCTTTTGCAGATTTGACATCTGAAGATATCGCTAGGATCCAAAACTGGTGCAATAACCTGCCTCGTAAAATTCTTTGGTATCGCACCCCTTTACAGGTCTTCGAAGAGGAACTCCTTGCTGCTGCTTGATTTTCAATCTATACGGTAAGTGGTGCCTTTGCTATTGCAATTAAGGGTTTTTATTTCAAGTTGCTGCTTTGCAACATTGATAGCGTTTTCTATTTCTTTATATATGCCTTTAAAACATCCAAGTCTCCAATATATACGGGTCGCAAAGAGCGATTGTAAATAACCGCAGCCGGATGATACAAAGGGAAAACTTCAAAATTTAAGTTGCCGATTTCAAGCGGCCGCCCATGGACATCGCTTATGACAAGCTTTTCATCCACTGTCACTGCCCTGAGCGCAGTATTGCCCAATGTGACTACAATTCGAGGTTCTATAATCTTCAACTCCTCATGGAGATGTCCCTTGAAAAACATCAGTTCTTCTTTGTTTGGAGGGCGGTTATTTTTACGGCCCGTTTTGGCGTTTATTTTAAAAGGCCTCGTTTTAACTACATTTGTGATATATATCTCGCTTCTTTCAATCTCAACGATTCCAAGGAATTCATCCAGGTTTTTGCCCGCCTGTCCAACGAAAGGTCTACTAAGCTCCACCTCCTTCGATCCAGGAGCTTCTCCGACTAAAACAAGCTTTGCCTCTATATTCCCTTCGCCATGGACTACGTTGCCGTATTCCGAGTTTTCTATTTGAACCCTAAGCCTTTTTATAGCTTCTTTCTTCATGAAGACCCCTCCCGGCTATTGATTATTACTCCTAATCATTTTTTAAACCTATGTCTTTCATTATATAACACTTTGCACTCTGTTTTCATCTTCAGAAAAACATCTGTATGTGCCCTCCATGTGTGCATTGTCCGGAATGACGTTAAAACGCGTACCGGTCTTCAACTCGCCTTCGAAATAAAGGATTTACTTAAATAATTTACTCCTGGAATTAATTTTATGTAATAAAAGAGCATGTCTGCAATTTAGGTCTTGATAATTTGCAGACATGCTCTTTTGTTTTATATTCAATTATTCTTTCGCTTTACCGATATATTACTCCTTAGCCTCTCCCAAGTACGCATTCTTGACTTCTTCGTTCACAAGAAGCTCTTTTCCGGGTCCTTCCAGCACTATTCTTCCGGTTTCAAGAACATATCCGTAGTCGGCTATTTCAAGCGCAGCTTTCGCATTTTGCTCTACAAGGAGTATTGTTACGCCTAGCTTGTGTATTTCCCTTATTATACTGAAAATATCCTTAACTATAAGAGGCGCCAAGCCCAGGGACGGTTCATCCATCATCATTAGCTTTGGTTTTGTCATTAGCCCACGACCCACAGCAAGCATCTGCTGCTCTCCGCCCGAAAGCGTACCTGCCGGCTGCCATTCGCGTTCCTTCAGTATTGGAAAAAGATCGTAAACCCATGCCATGTCCTTGTTGACCGCAGCTTTGTCGTTTCTGAGATAAGCCCCGAGAATTAGGTTTTCCTTGACTGTAAGATTCGGGAAAATGCGCCTACCTTCCGGAACCAGCACGACTCCTGATTTAACTACAGCTGTAGTCTTTTTCGAAAGTATGCTTTCTCCATTATAGGTTATGTCTCCGCTCGAACTCTTGACTATTCTCATGATGCTTCGAAGTGTCGTACTCTTCCCCGCGCCATTTGCCCCAATCAATGTGACTATCTTGCCTTCGGGCACATGTATGGTTGCCCCTTTCAGAGCGTGGATGCCTCCGTAATGAACATTTAAATCTTTTACTATCAACATTATTCGTCCACCCCCAGATATGCCTCTATGACCTTTTTGTTGTTTTGAATCTCACGAGGATTTCCTTGGGCTATAGTTACTCCGTAGTCCAAAACATAAATTTTTTCACATACGCCCATGATGACCTGCATATGGTGTTCAATCATCAGTATGGATACATTGAAACGATCTCTTACATCATGTATGAAGTCCATCAGTTCCAATGATTCTTGGGGATTCATGCCTGCCGCCGGCTCATCGAGAAGCAATATTTTGGGTTCGGTAGCCAAGGCTCTTGCAATTTCAAGCCGCCTTTGCTTTCCGTAAGGAAGCGATGTCGATACTTCCTCGGCTTCTTTTTCCAATCCCACTTCCTTAAGCAGATTCATTGATTTCTCATACATGGCCTTTTCCTTTTTAACATAGTCCGGGGTCCTTATTATCGAAGAAAACAGGTTGGATTCAAGGCGCATATGTCCCGCAACCATAACGTTGTCCAAAACAGACAAGTCTTCAAACAATCTTATGTTTTGGAAGGTCCTCGCTATGCCGATCTTAGTTATCTCGTGAGGTTTTCGTCCCGTTATATCAGAATCCAAGCATAGAATTTTACCCTCGGTAGGCTTATATACGCCGGTAATCATATTGAAGCAAGTCGTTTTACCGGCTCCATTAGGACCGATCAAGCCGACAATTTCACCTTCATTCATTTCCAGGTTAAAATTAGAGACCGCCGTCAATCCGCCGAATCTCATGGTAATGTTATCTGTCTTCAGAACAGTCACTTTTCCACTTCCTTTTCATCTAGGCTTTTCTATTATTCCAAGCGTTTGTTAAGGTCTTTTTAGGACTGGTTACCCATTCCCAGCGAAATTCGTTTGTCCCCATGAGTCCCCTTTGATAGAAGATAATTACAATCATGAGAAGAGCAGAGAATACAACCATCCGCAGACCGGGAATTCCCTGAATTTGAATGAATCCAAAGTCCATGGCTCCATCAAGAACCCTCAATACTTCTAGCATAACCGTTACAACAACAGCACCGATAACTGTTCCCGTAATGCTCCCTATGCCTCCTAAAACTACAATCAACACAATATTGAAAGTCATCAGGAATCTAAACATCAATGGATCTATTGTCCCCACTAGATGCCCTAGGAGCGCTCCTCCCATTCCTGCCATGAATGACCCAATGACGAAGGCCATCATCTTGTGTTTAAAAAGGCTTATTCCCATGGCCTCCGCAGCAATTTCATTTTCACGGATTGCCTTGAACGCCCGTCCGTAACTGCTTTTTATCAATAGAACCATGCCTATTATCATGACAACGGCGGTTCCCCAACTCCAATAGACAAATGAATATGGGAAAGAATTGTTGAAAGACGGCAACCCCTTGAGTCCCAGCGCTCCATTTGTCAAGGTTTGTGTGTTTGTGAATATAACCCTAATGATTTCAGCGAATCCAAGTGTCGCAATCGCAAGATAGTCGTCATTGAGTCTGAGCACCGGAGCTCCAATCAAGGCCCCCACAATCGCCGCCATAAGGCCCGCCATAATTAGTGCTGGAAAAAATGGCCATTCGACATTTGCTAGAAAAGGCATTATTGGCTTAAGGAAAAAATTCATTTCTTTAAGTTCAGGAGACATGGTTAAAATCGCGGAAGTATAGGCGCCTACGGCCATAAACCCCGCATGCCCCAATGAAAACAGTCCAGTGAATCCATTAATCAGATTCAAACCAAGTCCCAGCGTTACATATATGCCAGCAAGATTAATTATTCTCATTTGATAGGAATCAAAAATTCTGTCGGCTATTGCAAGAAAGCCTATAAATAAAAGCAAGGCTATCAATGTCATTATGTTTTTCTTTTTGTTTTTTTTCATCGTCTACACCTTCTCCGTCGTTGTTTTTCCCATCAAACCGGACGGCTTGACCAACAGGATGACAATCAAAAGAACAAAGGCAAACGCATCCCGAAATCCGGTCAGCGATGGCAGCAAAGCAACAATCATAATTTCCCCGAGTCCTAGTATGAATCCGCCGACAACTGCGCCCTTGATGCTTCCTATGCCGCCTACAACAGCCGCAATGAAGCATTTAAGCCCCGGCATCATCCCCATCAAGGGAGTGAGTTGCGGATACTTAAGTACCCAAAGAACCCCTCCTACGGCGGCCAGAAGTGATCCCATGCCAAAAGTGAAGGTGATGATTATGTCAACGTCAATCCCCATGAGCCTTGCCGCTTCATAGTCTTTTGAAACGGCACGCATTGCCATGCCTGTCTTGGTGTGATTGACAATATATACTAATATAGCCAGGAAAATCAATGTTACTACAGGTATAATCAACTGAATCGATACAACAGATACTCCCCCGAACTTAAAAATTTTAGCAAACACGGGAGCAATAGGAAAAGCTTTCGGTCTTCCTCCAAACAATACTATTGCAAGGTTTTCAATAAGAAATGAGGCCCCTATTGCAGAAATCATGATGGAAATTCTAGGAGAACGTCTAAGAGGCCTGTATGCCAAGCGTTCCAAAGCTATCCCAAAAGCAGCCGTTAATACAAGTGCCAATATAAAAGCCGCCCACCAAGGCAGTAAGAATGCCGTCATTCCGTAAAAAGCTATATAAGTCCCAATCATGAAAATATCGCCATGGGCAAAATTTATCAACCTAAGTATACCGTAAACCATGGTATATCCTATGGCCAACAGAGCATATAGGCTCCCAAGGGAAATCCCGTTTACCATATGCTGCATAAATGTCTGAATACTCATTTGTTTTCCCCCAAACATCGCATTTTAACGCTTTGTCCATTTACTGCGGCAAAGTCTTTTATAACAATAGTGTAGACTTCCCGCACGGGAAGCCTACATATTGTTTGTTAAATTATCTTTTCTTAGAAAGGTTCGACAGTGGCTTTATATTTGAATTTACCGTCTTCTATAACCTTGATTATTGCAGACTTGACAGCATCTCCATTTTCATCAAGAGAAATGATTCCTGCTGCGCCCGGGAACATGCTTGTAGCTGCTACAGCATCCCTTATAGCAACAGTGTCTGTTGTTGTTCCTGCTCTTTCCATTGCATCAAGAGCTACCAGGTAAGCGTCATATGCAAGCGCTGTTACTGCAGCAGGCTCAGCGTCTGCGCCATACTCTGCTCTGTATGCTTCAAGGAAAGTAGTTGTTTCTTCTGTCAATGGAACCTCTGAATCAAAGAAGGTAGAGAAAACTGCTCCTTCAGCTGCTTCTTTTGCAATATCGATAACCTCAGGTGTTTCCCAAGTATCCGCTCCGAGTAAAGGAAGATCCATTCCTAATTCTTTAGCCTGCTTCATGATAAGTGCCGATTCGATGAAGTTGCCCGGTGCGAAAATGGCCTCTGCGTCCGAATTTTTAATGTTTGTTAATTGAGCTGTAAAGTCTTGGTCGCCCGTATTGTAACTAGACACTGAAATTATTGCATCTTCATCGCCCGTAAGCCTAACCATTTCGTCTGTGAAGAATTTAGCAAGGGCTACCGAATAGTCATTTGAAATCTCTTGAAGAATTGCGATTTTTTTAACTCCGGCTTCCTCATATGCGTATCTTGCCATAACAACGCCTTGGAATGAGTCTATGAAGCAAACCCTGAAATAGAATTCATTTCCAAGTGTTACAAGGGGATTCGTGCAGGAAGTTCCGATAGCTGCAACCTGTGCCTCTTTTACAACCGGACCGGCAGCCATTGAGAACGAGCTTCCCCATGAGCCGAGTACGATTGAAACTTTTTCTTTGTCGACGAGTCTTCTTACCGCAGTGGCAGCTTCAACCTTGTCGGACTTGTTATCCACAATAACAAGTTCAACTTTTTTGCCGAGAACTTCCGGATATAGTTTATTCGCAAGCTTCAGACCTTCAATTTCAAGTTCTCCTCCAGCTGCGTTTGCACCTGTCATTGGCTCAAATACACCAATCTTGACAACATCCGTTTCTTCTTCTTCTGCTGCCACTTCTTCCGGCGTTTCTTCAGTCTTCGCACATCCAAAAGCAAATACCGAGAAAACCATGATTAATGCCAAAAATAAAGCTAATTTCCTTTTCATACAACGCCCTCTCTTTCGGTTCGTTTTTTTTGATGCCTTTTTTACTAACATTTCTTTGAAACTACGTAAAAATACTACTATAATTTTAATTTTACTACGGGTTTTTGTCAATACGATAAAATTTTTATACATGTATAAAAATATTTTTATGTTGTGTTTTCAAGCATTTGGAGCATATGCGTTCTTTTTGTGTTCCCAATGCATTTTTTTACAACTATGTGTTTTTTCTTTTAGGCAAGGCCTCCAGCAGTATTGTTTTTAATGGCACACTGTACTATACTATTGAATATGCACAAGGAGCAAAAAATTTTGGAGGTATTTCTTATGAAAAGAGTTTTTTCAGGCGTTCAGCCAACATCGGAACTTCACTTGGGAAATTATTTAGGAGCCATCCGCAGATTTGTGGAACTGCAGGATGAAATGGACTGTGTCTACAGTATTGTTGATTTGCATTCCATAACCGTTCCACAGGAACCGGCAGCTCTTAAAGAAAACTCCCTAAAACTGGCCGCTCTATTTATGGCCGTAGGTCTGGACCCAAACCGGATCATATTGTTTCTGCAATCACAGGTTAGGGCTCACAGCGAGCTTGCCTGGCTCCTTCAATGTGTGACCTATACAGGCGAATTGAATAGAATGACGCAGTTCAAGGAAAAAAGCCAAGGAAAGGAAACTGTTTCTGTTGGGCTTTACACCTACCCTGCACTTATGGCGGCAGACATTCTTTTATACGATACGAATTATGTCCCCGTCGGGAACGACCAAAAACAGCATCTTGAATTCACAAGGAACATAGCCGAGCGTTTCAATACGCGTTTCGGTGAAACCTTTGTTGTTCCCGAGCCCCTTATCGCAAATATTTCTGAGGGAGCCCGCATAATGGCGCTTGACGATCCAGAAAAGAAAATGAGCAAGAGCAACTCCAATCCCTACAGCAAAATCAATCTACTCGATACACCTTCTAAAATTAAAAAAAGCATAATGAAGGCTGTTACCGATAGTGATTCCGAAGTAAGGTATGACTGGGAAGAAAAAAAAGGCATAAGTAATCTTATGACAATACATTCAGTCATGAGCGGGCAATCAATAAAAGAAATCGAAAAAACCTACGCAAATGCAGGTTATGGAACCTTTAAAAAAGATTTGGTGGAAATTATTGCAGACTCGCTTTCTCCAATACAAAAGCAATATGAAGAAATACGCAAATCGGGAGAAGTCGAAAAGGCAATGAAGAGCGGAGCCGAAAAGGCAGCATTCATAGCCGATGGGGTTGTAGAAAGAGCCAAGAAAAAAATGGGTTTTGTTCTATAGTCCATTAAAGAACTATACTCCGACAAAAAAGCGTCGAAGGATTTTCCTTCGGCGCTTTTATATTTCTTTGAGTTTGTCGAATTCTTTTCGAAACTTTCGAATGATTTTTTTTTCCATTCTGGATATAGTCATCTGTGAAACCCCAAGATCTGAAGCCACTTGTATCTGTGTTCGGTTCCTGAAAAATCTATCTTCGACTATTTTAACTTCAACCTCATTAAATTTTTCCATACACTTGACAATGAATTCCCTGTTTTCTATGATTCCGAAAATCTTGTCCTCTCTTCCTATTATGTCAATCAATTGTATGTCCTTGTCATCTCCATGATTGTCATAACTTATATCGAGAGATTTAGGAGAATATACCTGGCTAGCCTCTATAGCTTCAACAATCTGCTCCACAGAACATTCAAGCTCGATTGCTATATCCTCTATCGTCGGGGTTCTTTGAAGCGTTTGCTGCAAAGAGGTCTTTGTCGTGTAAATCCTTTTGGATAATTCTTGTATTCTCCGTGGAACCCGTATGGCCCATCCTTTGTCCCTAAAATACTTTTTAATCTCTCCAATGATTGTAGGTGTCGCAAAACTAGAAAACTCATAGCCTCTTTCAACATCAAAGCGTTCAATGGCATATATCAATCCAAGGGATGCCACTTGAAAAATATCCTCGAAGTCAATTCCCTTATTTGTATATTTTTTGGACAATATTTCAGCTATATAAAGATATTTTTTGACCAAAAAGTTCCTGATTTCAATATCCCGGGTTTTGCCATAAAGTCTAAAAAGATCTTTGCTGTCCATGTCTTTAAAGGCAATGTCCATTGATTGGATTGATTTTTCATTATCTTTTTCCGTCATTGCCGACTCCCCCCACAAAAGCATTTATCATTAAGTCTATTAAAGATTTTTGTACATTTTTATTTCCGTGCCCTTTTCTTTGGATGATTTTACTTCCACTCTATCCATAAGGGACTTAATCACAAAAATGCCCAACCCATGGTCTGAAGGGTTTTTAAGATTCGGCGAGGAATAATCCGCAAAATCAAATCCATTTCCATTGTCCTTTACTACAATGACGATTTTTTCACTTTCTTTAATAAATTTAATTTCAAAATTGTCTTCCCCTTTGGAATGCATAACTGCATTGTTGCAGGCTTCGCTGACCGCTACTTTAATATCCTCAATTTCTTCAAAATCGAAACCTATGCTGTTTGCTATAACCGAAGCTGTCAACCTTACAATCGAAACATACTCAGGATTGGCCGGAATTGACAAACCAATACATTCCTGCTCAGAATATATCTCATTCACATTAATCTTTTCCTTGTACATGCCCATTTTATCACCCTTCATATCAGTTTTCTCTTATGATAAAAATTTTATCAAGCCCAGTAATGCTAAGCAGTTTAACAATATTTGATCTGGCATTCAATACAACAAGATTCTTGTTATTTTCCTTGAGTTTCTTGAGCACCCCAATCAACACACCTAATCCACTACTGTCGATGTAAGAAAGATCCTTGCAATCAATCTGAATCTCCGCATTTTTTTCTTCTACCATTCCGTTAAGCGTTTCATTCATTTTGTCGGAAGTGTATATGTCCACTTCCCCCGAAATTTTTACATCCCATACATTTCCGTCTTTCCTGTATTTCTTTTCAATAGAAAGTGACAAAAGCTTTCCCTCCCCCAAAATTGAATTCCTTTTCAATTGGCAAAAAACCAAACAAAACTTTCAAAAACAAAATCATTCCTCATTACATTTGATTTTACTATATATTAAGCCTCTACGCAATTTCAATTGTTCTTTCTTCCAGTTCATTCATTCACATAACACAAAAAGCCTCCGTGTCTGCAGCAATTTACAGACCGAAGGCTTCTATTTATTGTTTATTCCTAATATTCCTTGTCGATATATCTTTCACAAAAATCACAATAAGTCAGATTGCACTTGTTGTTTACATTGTGTATGCAAGTAATAGCGCCACATTTTTTGTTTTCCAGTTTGTTCTTGTCAACGGTTTTCTTTGCATTTTTCATCATATGCACCCCTTTTTAATCTTTTATGTGTTTATTATAATATTTGTATACAATCTTGTCAATGGTATGCAAGTATATTTTTGGGGCGGAATATGATATTTTTTTACTACAGTAGTCCGAACATTTCTAATCCAATCAAAATTATTGCAGCATCGCCGCAAGCATGCACTATATATGAATATAGTATTGAATCGCTTTTTTCGTCCAAATAATTAAAAAAAGTTCCAGCCGCCACAAGCCCTGCAAGAGATACTGCCAAAAGCCTAGGGTCGAACCATGTCCTGAATATGGACAAATGGTAGAATGAAAAAAGCAGCGATGAATACGTATAGGCAAAGAATCTTTCTCTTGGAGAATCTTTTTTCAAATTCATGAATAGAAATCCTCTAAAAAAGAATTCCTCGAGTGCTGAGTTTACAATAGTTATATATATTCCTACCGCGATGAAATTCCCCGAATTCACATGAAGTGCATTCTCAAGTTCTCCGCTTATTGCTGTCAAATTGATTTGCGGACTCAAAACCACTGCCGCTCCAAGCACGCTCGCAAAAGCGGTGGCCCCTAAAACAACGAGCTTTCTCAAGGAAATGCCGCTAGCTTTGAATAATGAGATACTCTCTCTTCTTATTCCTAGCATCCTTTGCAGTAACTTGCTTCCTACAAAGAATAACAAAATTTTTGAAATGGATTTTACTATATATCCAGGAATCAATATCTGCTCTATATAATATAGAACACCCACTGCAATAAGGCTATAAATAACAAGTATACTTTTTTTATGTTTTACCATTGCCGTCCCCCGCATTCTTAATTAGTGATAGTATCAAGGCTTGGATTTTTTATAGTAAGGTTTTTTACTATTTCGTACAACAAAAATCCGCATCTTGCGAT
>JAENWJ010000056.1 GCA_016649995.1 Peptostreptococcaceae bacterium | reverse complement strand
GTGTTCTGGATATAGATACCGAGCATTTTTCAGGAATCAACAATTTTGGGGCCGGTTATATAGATCGGGAAAACGAAAGTATCGTAGGTCTTCAAACTGATGCGCCGCTCAAGAGAATGGTTAATTTCAACGGCGGGCTAAGAATGGCTGACGAGGCGCTTGCAGACTATGGATATGCATTTAATGAGGAAACACTTTCGCTTTTAAAAAGGGTTCGAAAAACCCATAACGACGGTGTCTTCGACGTATATACTCCGGAGATGAGAAAAGCGAGAAGCGCTGGGCTATTGACGGGATTGCCGGATGCCTATGGAAGAGGAAGGATAATCGGCGACTACAGGCGTATTCCTCTTTACGGGATTGATGTTTTGATTGAGCAAAAAAAACACGATAAAGAAATGCTCGATTTACCTATGATAGAAGAAACGATTCGCCTAAGAGAAGAATTGTCCGAGCAAATACGCGCTTTGGAAGACATTAAGAAGATGGCGATGGCCTATGATATTGATATTTCGTCGCCGGCAGAAACTGCGGGTCAAGCCGTTCAATATCTTTATTTCGGCTATTTGGCGGGGATTAAGGAAAATAATGGAGCGGCGATGTCGCTAGGGAGAACCAGCACTTTCTTGGATGTTTATATCAATAGGGATATTGAAAAGGGTTTATTGACTGAGAAGCAAGCGCAAGAATTGATAGATCAGTTTGTTATCAAATTGCGTATGGCAAGACACCTGAGGACACCCGACTACAACGAACTATTTGCCGGCGACCCTAACTGGATTACGGAATCAATCGGGGGAATGGGAATCGACGGAAGAACCCTTGTTACCAAGACATCCTACAGATTTCTTAATACTTTAGACAACCTAGGCCCGGCACCGGAACCAAATATGACTATTTTGTGGTCGGAAAGGCTGCCTGCGGCATTCAAAACTTATTGCGCGGAGATGTCAATAAAAAGCGCGGCGCTGCAATACGAAAGCGATGAGCTAATGAGACCGGTGTACGGAGACGACTACGGAATAGCGTGCTGCGTTTCCGCAATGACCATAGGTAAGCAGATGCAGTTCTTCGGAGCCAGATGCAACCTTGCAAAATCCCTCCTGTACGCCATAAACGGCGGTATCGACGAGATAAAGGGAGTCAGGATACTTGAGGGTATTGAGCCGATAAAAGATGAACTGCTTGATTTTGAAACGGTAAAAGCGAATTATTTCAAGGTGCTTGAAAAGATTGCAGAGCTCTATGTTAACACGATGAATATAATACATTACATGCATGATAAATACGCTTATGAAGCCGGACAAATGGCCCTTCACGACACGGAAGTAGAGAGACTCATGGCATTCGGAGTAGCAGGACTTTCGGTCGCGGCGGATTCGCTAAGCGCTATAAAATATGCCTCAGTTAGGGCAGTGAGAGAAAACGGAATTGCAGTCGATTTTGAAATAGAAGGCGATTATCCGGCATACGGAAATGACGATGACAGCGTTGATGATTTGGCTGTTGAGATAGTGAAGAAGTTTTCAGACGAGCTTAAAAAGCATGAAACTTATAGGAAGGCTAGGCATACGCTTTCCGTATTGACAATTACGTCTAACGTTGTGTATGGGGAAAAAACAGGTTCTACACCCGACGGAAGAAAGATTGGCGAGCCATTTGCTCCCGGGGCCAATCCAATGCATGGAAGAGACATGAGCGGAAGCTTGGCTTCGCTTAATTCAGTGGCAAAAATTCCTTATAGAAGTGTCTGTGAAGACGGAATTTCCAATACATTCTCGATAGTTCCTGCCGCTTTAGGCAATGAGGAGAAAGACAGAAAATGCAATCTTGCATGGATACTCGACGGCTACTTCAGTCAGGGAGCCCATCACTTGAATGTAAATGTTATGAATAGAGAGATATTGCTTGAGGCTATGGATCATCCTGAAAAATATCCATCCCTGACAATAAGGGTTTCGGGATATGCGGTGCATTTTAATAGACTGACAAGAAAACAGCAGATGGAAGTATTGCAAAGAACATTTCACGAAAGTCTTTAAGGAGGAACCTGCCATGAAAGGAAAAATCCATTCCATAGAAACATTGGGACTGCGCGATGGTCCGGGAGTTCGTTTTGTTGCATTTTTGCAGGGTTGTCGTTTGAGATGTGCCTATTGCCACAACCCGGATACATGGAGTATGGGAGGCGGAACAGAAACGGAAGCGGATGAGCTGCTTAAAAAAGCATTGCGATTCAAGCCCTATTTCGACCGTTCCGGAGGCGGTGTCACATGTTCAGGTGGAGAGCCGCTTATGCAACCGGATTTTTTGATTAATTTCTTAAGGAAATGCAAGGCGGCAGGTATCCATACAGCGGTTGATACTGCAGGCTTCGGCATTGGGCGCTATGCCGAAATTCTAAAGTATACGGATCTTGTAATATTGGATATAAAGCATGTTGACAGCCGGGGATACAAGCAGCTTACTGGAGGCGACATTAACGAATTCCATAGGTTTGCGGATGAAGTCAGAAAATCCGGAAAGAAAGTGTGGCTAAGGCATGTGGTTGTTCCGGGTAAGACAGACAGCTCAGGGCATATGAAAAAACTAGGGAGAATTATAGAAAGCTTTGAAAACGTTGAAAGGATTGAACTATTGCCGTATCACACATTGGGTGTATCCAAGTATGAGGCAATGGGAGTTCGATATCCGTTGGAAGGTGTGTATCCGATGAATACGGAAACAACAAGATCATATGAGAAAGAATTGAATGATAATTTGCAATCGTTGCAAGATATAATCCGCTCATAACGCCTCCATTCATGAGGAGAAACGAAATATTATTAAAAGTAGAAAAGAGTGTCAAATGAAGTCAAGACTAAATCAAAACGGACAGGCATTGCCTGTCCGTTTTGATTTGAACATTATTCCACTAACCCTTTACCAAGGATTAGTGGAAAAATCGTAAATAAACTTGCATAAATATACAACGCAATATATAATAATACGAAATAGTATTTTGAAATCGGAGGAATTCCTATGTTGGCGCTAAAAATCGAACCCGAATATACAATGACAACGAATAAAGCGGAAATGAATATTGACCACATTTGCAAGCTTCTGTGGTCCACGCATTGGGCCAGTGACAGGCCTAAAGCAATAATAGAGAAGTCCGTCGAGAATGCCATGTGTTTTGGAATTTTGTACGATGACTGGCAAATAGGATTTGCTAGAGTAATAACTGATTATGCAACATTTGCTTATATAAGCGATGTGGTTATAGACGACAATTTCCAGGGGAAGGGCTTCGGGAGTTGGCTAATCGAAAGTATTTTGGAACACCCCGATTTGGTTGAAATTCCGCAATGGAGACTTAAAACAACCAATGCGAAGGCTTTTTACAAGAAACTCGGGTTCGAAGATCTCAGCTATGCGTATAAATATGTGGAAATATTAAAATAAAATCAATTGAATTTTTCCCGCGGATGCTGTAGAAAGAAGGCGTCACGCGGGAATTTCATTGCTGAAAACAATCAATTGAATTGCTGCAATGTAAGTAAAATATGATATGTATGATAAATTATACATATAGAGATTTGTAATAAAGGCTTTTCCGTATACATCGCACTAAGGGGGTTGTTGATAATGAAGGAAAGCAGAATTGTTTTAAAGGACGATAAGAAAAAAAACATGATAGGCGACATTAAGAAATTCTTTTTAGAGGAAAGAGATGAAGATTTGGGAGATTTGGGAGCATTGCTGATTCTTGATTTCTTTATAGAAAAGCTTGGACCGGACATATACAACCAAGGGCTTGATGATGCCCATTTATATCTGATCGAGAAGCTCGAGGACATGTACGGACTGCAGATTTAGCGAAGTTTTGGAGCTGTATATGAACGATATCCACACAAAAATGGATTTTGTTGAAAGCTTTTATATGATTTAAGGGTTTATCCACAGGATGCAGTTTTTTCGAGTCATTTACCATGCGCTTCAATTATTATCGACATTAATTAAACGATAGGTGTTCTCAATGCATTATATGATAGAATAAGCACATATTGTTTTTGAAAGGATTAAATAATGGATACTCAATCAAAAAAAGAAAAAGCTGCTGAACCGATTAAAAAAAGATTTCAAAAGCTGGCGGCTTTATCTGCCGGCCATTTCATGAACGATTTTTATGTGGGACTTATTCCACCGATTTCTTTTGTTTTTGCGGAGAGCCTTGGACTTAGCATGACGCAGCAGGGAATGTTGGCTTTTGTCATAACAAGCTTCGGATCCTTTGCTCAACCATTTGTGGGCAGTTTTGTCGACAGGCATGGAAAACCATACCTGCTTATTTTGTCGGTTATTTGGGTCGCGTTTTGGATGAGCATAGCCGGATTAGTGCAGAATTATTATCTGCTTTTAGCTGTGGTTGCTCTTGGAGCTCTAGCTTCGGCTCTTTTCCATCCATTGGGAACATCAACGGTAGTAAAGCTGGGGAGAAAATCAAAAGGGAAGATATTGTCCATATTCATGACCATAGGTGGTCTTTCAGCAGCCGTTGCACCGGCTGTGGCGCTGCCACTCGTTCATAGCTACGGACTTAAAAGTCTTGTTTTTCTCGTAATTCCAGGTATTGCAATTGCCGGTTTTTTGTATTGGTCGGGAATCCAAGAAGTGAAATTGAAGGCCGAAGCACCCCGTAAGACGGAAAAGGTAAAGGGTTCACTGGTTGCGAGTATTAGAAAGCTGCTTGTACTTTGCCTGATATCGGTAAACAAGAATTTTATAAGAAGGGGTCTAACGGCATTTGGCATACAGATTTTGATTATGAAAGGGCTAGAATTAAAGATGGCGGTAGTGCTTCTTTCATTGAATCTTTTCATGGTTCCCGTAGGCACAATGCTTGGAGGCTTCATGAATGATCGCTACGGAAGCAGGACAAGTTTGATGATATTCAATGGATTTGTGGGAGGATTGATGCTGGCGATTATTTTCAGTGATGGTCTTTTGGCAGCAGGGGCATTTATACTTATTGGAGGAGTTCTTAGTGCAAGCAATACTCCTATAGTAATCATTTCTCACGATTTAATGCCGAACCAAACGAGTACAAGCTATGGATGGGTCATGGGATTTGCAGGTGGAATAGGAGCAATGGGGCTTCTTCTGATTGGTAGGATTTCAGACGCTTATGGATTGACTGCGGCTACGCAAATAATGCTTGTACCTGCATTCCTTTTGGTTGCTTTAAGCTACAGATTGTTGAGAACGAAGGAACAATAAGAATACTTTTAAATGTGAAGCCGGCTCCATACATGGGAGTCGGCTTTTTGACGTAAATTATTATTTTGTTGAAAGATACACTGCGGGGGTATAAAATAACTACAAGGAGGTGCATTGTATGCCAATTTATAAATATCGGTGCAAAGTATGCGGACAAACATTTGACAAGATATCTTCAATTTCAGAAAGAAACGAAATGAAAAGTTGTCCGTATTGCGGAAAAACGGAATCTGTAAAACTTGTTTCCGGATTCATATCAAAGAATTCCTCAAATGGAACATGCAGCACTTCATCCGGTGGCTGAGGACTGTTCTAATTCCCGTCGGGAAAAAGTGTAATGAAAGGGTTGAACTATATGCCGTCAGATGAAAAGATAATAAAAAAAGAAATAGTTGACTTCGAGCCGTTTCATATCTTCGAATGTGGACAATGTTTCCGTTGGAACATGGAAGATGACGGAAGTTATACGGGAGTAGCCCATGGGAAAGTTCTTAATGTGCAAAAGGAAGGTAAAACTATAATCTTTCGAAATGTTGACGAAGAGGATTTTTATAATATATGGGAGAACTATTTCGATTTGAAAAGAGACTACTCCATGATTGAAAACAGGCTTTCCGAGCTTGATGAGACTATGAACAAGGCTGTTGCCTTTGGCCATGGGATAAGGATTCTTAATCAGGATCCTTGGGAGACTTTGGTTTCATTCATAATTTCTGCAAACAACGGAATTGGCCGTATAAAAGGCATTGTAGAGGCTTTGAGCGAGAATTATGGAGATGATCTTGGAGTATTCATGGGAAAGAGGCGTTATGGGTTTCCATCAGCGCAGCGATTGGCAATGCTTAAGGCAGAAGATATTCGAGCTTGCGGAGCGGGCTATAGGGATGAATATATTCAAAATGCTGCAAAAGTTATTTCTGGAAAAGGCAAGTGGCTTGAATCCCTTTGCAAAATGGATACGGCAGATGCTAGAGAAAAACTCATCGAACTTAAAGGAATAGGGCCAAAGGTTTCAGACTGCATACTGCTTTTCTCCATGGAAAAGATGGATACCTTTCCGGTAGATGTATGGGTTAAGAGGACGATGGAGTATTTCTATCTCCCTCCAAAAAGTACTCCGGAAGCAATCAATCGTTTTGCTGAAGAATACTTCGGAGATATGAAGGGTTTTGCACAACAGTATCTTTTCTATTATGCCAGAGCAAATAATATAGGGAAATAATTATCTACGCTGAGATTTTTTATTTTTATGAAGCCGCGGCTGTATTGCATGACTCTATAATTGAACTGTAAAGATACTATCAATGAGTATCATTTGCCTATTAGGGTAAATATTAATAAGCATAAAAGTGAGGTGTGCAAATGAAAAAAACATTTAAGATAGAGGGTATGACCTGTTCGGCATGTTCGGCGGCCGTTGAAAGATCCACTAGCAAGCTTGAAGGTGTATCAAAGTCTGAAGTCAACTTGGCAGTAGAGAAGATGACGATTGAGTATGATGAAACAAAGATTGGTCAAAAAGCAATATTTGAAGCGGTTGCTAAAGCGGGTTATAGGGCTTTAGAGGATAAGGAAATAAGGAAAGTTGTCATTCCCGTGGAGGGAATGACATGAGCCTCTTGCGTAGTTGCTGTTGATCGGGCGATCAACAAACTTGCGGGAATCGAGTCTGCAGATGTTAATATTGCGGTTGAGAAGGTGACAATAATGTATGACAGCAAGGTCGTGAGGCTTTCTGAAATAAAAGCGGCCATAAAGAAAGCCGGTTACACTCCGCTCGAGATAGAGCAGGAATCATTTGAACATGACGTAGATCAAGAACGGAAAAACAAAGAAATCAAGACGATGAAAACGAAACTGATTGTTTCGGCAATTTTTACTTTGCCTCTTCTGTATGTATCCATGGGTCATATGATTGGCATGGCTTTGCCGACTGCGGTAAATCCGATGTCTAACCCTATGAATTTTGCGGTAGCGCAACTATTGCTGGTTATACCGGTGATGGCTGCGGGATACAAATTTTACACTGTCGGATTCAGGACTTTATTTAAAGGCAGCCCCAATATGGATTCATTAATAGCGGTTGGTACAAGCGCAGCTTTTCTTTATGGAATTTACGCACTTGTTCGTATTTCAACTGGAGACGCGACGTATGCCTCTCAGCTGTATTTTGAAACGGCTGCAACTATAATAACATTGATTCTGTTTGGAAAGTTTCTTGAAACGCGCTCGAAGGGAAAAGCATCCGAGGCAATCAAGAAGCTTGCAGGTCTTCAGCCGAAACAGGCGACCGTTATGCATGGAAATTCAGAGATTGAGATTCCGATAAACGAAGTAGAGAGCGGAGACCTTATTGTAGTGAAGCCGGGCGAAAAAATACCGGTGGATGGCATTGTTAAAAGTGGTCATTCTTCAGTAGATGAGTCTATGCTGACAGGAGAGAGCCTGCCGGTAGAAAAGAATGTTGGCGACAATGTCATCGGCGCAAGCATAAACAAGAACGGCAGTCTCATATTCGAAGCTGAGAAGGTGGGCAAGGATACGGTATTGTCTCAGATAATCAAGCTTGTTGAGGAGGCCCAGGGGAGCAAGGCTCCCATAGCAAGGCTGGCAGATGTGATTGCAGGCTATTTCGTTCCGGCAGTCATGTCGGCAGCGGTTTTGTCCGGTCTGGCGTGGTATATAGCGGGAGAGGGAGCGGTATTCTCATTGACCATTTTCATCTCCGTACTCGTAATAGCGTGTCCATGTGCTTTGGGGCTTGCTACCCCGACTGCCATTATGGTTGGAACAGGCAAGGGGGCCGATTATGGGGTTCTTATCAAAAGTGGCGGGGCTCTTGAAACTGCGCACAAGATTAATGCAATTGTTTTTGACAAGACCGGTACAATAACGAAGGGCCAACCGGAAGTTACGGATATTCTTGTTTTTAGCGATAGATCGCAAGAAGACATACTTCGGATTGTAGCGTCAGCGGAAAGAGTATCGGAACATCCACTTGGCGATGCTGTAGTCAAGAAGGCTGAATCTTTGGAGTATGAACTCAAGAGGCCGGAAGTCTTTCAATCATATACAGGAAAGGGCATTGAAGCCGAGGTGGAAGGAAAAACTGTGCTAATCGGAAACAGGAAGCTGTTCGATGACAGAGGCATCATGCTTGGAGATTCGATAGAGAATTCACTGGAAAAACTTTCGATGGAAGGGAAGACACCTGTAATATGTTCAATAGATGGTTCTGTAGATGGCGTATTCGGTATAGCTGATGTTATAAAAGAAGATAGCGCAAAAGCCGTCGAGGAACTTTTGGCGTTGGGAATAGAAGTCTACATGATTACCGGCGACAATAGGCAGACGGCTTTGACTATAGCGGACAAGGTTGGAATAAAATCTGTTCTGGCGGAAGTGCTTCCGGGAGACAAGGCAGATGAAATCAGAAAGCTCCAGAGTAAAGGGAAAATAGTTGCAATGGTTGGAGACGGGATAAACGATGCCCCGGCTCTTGCTCAAGCGGATATCGGAATTGCAATTGGCAGCGGTACAGATGTGGCTATGGAATCTGCTGATATCGTTCTTATGCACAGCAAAATTACAGATGTTGTAACTGCAATAAAGCTAAGCAGAAGCACAATTCGTAATATCAAGCAAAATCTGTTTTGGGCTTTCGCATACAATACAGCAGGAATACCCATTGCTGCCGGGTTGCTCCATCTTTTCGGGGGACCGCTTCTTAATCCGATGATTGCTGCAGCGGCCATGTCTATGAGTAGTGTTTCGGTTGTGGGAAATGCGTTACGTCTTCGAAAATTCAAACCATAATCAGACTGGCGAGAATGATCAATTTCAGCGTTGACTGCAAAAACCCATAACAGAGCTTTGTTGACGCCTTGAATTCGCAACAGTCTCATCGCTCTGATGGGATGTCGGAAATGGGTATATAGAAAATATTATGCTGGAAGAAACTAAAGAAAAAAGCAAACGAAAAGGAGAAAAAAATGAACAAGAAAATTATGATTAAAGGAATGATGTGCGAGCATTGCCAAAAGAGAGTGAAGAATGCATTGCTTAAAATCGATGGAGTCGAAAATGTCGTGGTAGATATCGAAGAGGGAAGCGCAAAGCTTAGAATGTTAAGGGAAGTCGGGGATTCCGAATTTCGGTTTGCCATTGAAGATGCCGGATATGAAGTGGTTTCAATGGAATAGATAAGCATATGGTTATAAGAAGGACTTGCGCAGCAGTGGAATGCATGTTATAGTATACCCCATGAGGGTATGTACTTGGGATTGTAGATATATAGGATTGGGAGGGATAAGATGTCAAAAAAAGCAGTAATAAATTCAAAGAAATGCGATCAGTCACCTTTTTGTCCGGTTAAACGGGTTTGTCCGGTGAATGCTGTCACCCAAAAGAAGATAGGGTTTTTTAAAGCTGAAGTGCCGACGGTGGACCATGAAAAATGCACCGGATGTGGAGCGTGCATTAAGGTTTGCCCAATGAATGCAGTTAGAATGGCATAAAAGTAGTTTTCGGTCACCGATAGTTATCGGTGACTTTTTTTGATATTTTTAAGGAGTGCTAAAAGGCATAGTGAGACGCTTTCTGAAAATCCATCCCTTTTAGCATTTGATATGATAATGTATAATAATTATAGTATTTATAGAAAGGGGATTCTCATGAAAAAGGTTGATGAGAGAGACATAATGTTTTCGAGACTTAGTTATGAAAAAGGCGATGCGGTTTATGAAAAATACTACTCGGATCATCCCGATAAAAAAGGCATTGACGATATGCTGCGCTCAAGACCTGGCTATGGAGAACCCGGAACTGTAGAATTCGATGAAATAAAAAGTCCTGTGGGAAATGCCGGCTTTGCGTTTTTGTCAGATATAAAGCATCTTGCCGAGAAGAAAACCGATGTCAAACCCAAAGAATTGGATATAGGGATGATAACGGAAGAAATAAAAAAATGGACCCGCTATTTTGGGGCGGATATTGTGGGAATAACAGAGGTTAGGCCCGAACATTACTACACCCACCGGGGTAGGCCCAAGGAGGTATGGGGTCAAGATGTATCCGATAACGCGACTCATGCCATAGTATTTGGTGTTGAGATGGACAGGGACATG
>JAENWJ010000055.1 GCA_016649995.1 Peptostreptococcaceae bacterium | reverse complement strand
TATGAAATGGATAAGCATGTATATGTGGCAAGATTGTCTTCTGAGGATTATGGGCTGAGCAGTGATGAGATAAAAAACCGGATAGAAATGCTAAAATAGGAAGAAGACCGGAAAAAGGCAGTTGTTTTCGTGTCTTTTTTTATTGATTGAAGCGGCTGGCCAATGAAGGTGCAATTGACAATCCGGTCTGTATTTTGATACGATTAAGTCCACTAATGCATGGAAAATACGGCTTGTTCGGATGTATAGAAGCGGTTCCGGTTTTCCCCGGAAACTTTACATCTTCATCTGTTGTTATAATAGACTTTCTGGTTGACATATAATTGTTTGCAGAAAGAACGACAAAGATGATGGAGTTTAAAATACATAGGGAAATCAAAGATAACAGATTCATATCCGAATAGGTCTGCAAAAAAGCGGGAAATTTACACATGCAACAAAGGATGTAAAGTCTTGGATGAATTTTCGGATTCGTATTATACTTAAAAAGATAGACGATTTATTGTAAATTGTTGCAGATAATATGGTACAAGCATTAAAAAGAGATGGTTCTTTTTGTTATTCGCCTTTGAATTGGTGGGGAGAGTGTTTAGATGCCAAAATCATACATGTTCTTGCTGTTTTTCTTTTTGTATTCGATTGCATTGCTTTATTTTGGAAAATCAGGCTATAAAGAAACGGAAACAATAAGTGATTTTTTTGTAGGTGGAAAGAGGCTAGGGTTGTTAGCATGTGTGTCGACCTTTGTAGCCACTTGGTTTAGTGCTGCATCAATGCAAGGACTTCCGGGTCTCATTTATACATACGGGTACGCTTTTGTGTTTTATTCTGTAATACCTTGGTTTATAGGAGCGTGGTTCCTTATTTTGCTGGCTCCAAAGCTTAGGGCCAGCGGCGCTATGACCATACCGGAATATCTAAATATGCGTTATGACAGCAAAGCAATTCAAGTGTCGGGTGGCCTGCTTGTTGTAATGAATTTCATTTTATACATAGTCATACAGATTCGAGGTTTTGGAATTGTAATTTCTGAATTCTTGGAAATCCCGTATACTCTTGCAATTTTGATAGTTTATATTTTTGTATTGTATACAACTTTCGGTGGTTTGTTTTCAATCGCAAGAAGCGACAGCTTCAATATGGTAATCATATGCATGGGAGTGTTGATTGCGGTCATAAGTATTCTTAATCGTGTCGGTGGAATTGGTGCTCTCTTTGAAAAAGCGAGAATGATTGAAGGCTATGCAATTGAGGGTTATCCATATTATACGCCAAAAGGATCTTTGCTTCATCCGTTGGCGGGCGGGAACATGCCTCTTTTGACCTTGATATCGGCATTTTTCGGATGGGGACTAGGGCTTTCTACAAATCCACAGTATACAACACGGATAATTGCGGCAAAGGACGATAAAACGGCGGTAAAAATGATAAAGATTTCCATAGTTATTTTAAGTTTTGTGTATGCGGGTCTCATACTCATCGGATTAGGGAGCAGAGCAATCATTCCGATGGTACAAGGGGTGGATTCCATAGATGCCATATTCCCATTCATTTTCAATTCGCTGCTGTCTTCAAAAATCAGCGGGCTTGTATTCTTGTCTATTATGGCTGCCGCCATATCGACCGCGAATTCGCAGCTTCTCGTGGCATCGAGCAGTTTTGTATATGATGTTTTCGAGATTGTATCGAAAAAAACACATACTGACGAGATGCTGCTAGGCATAAGTCGATTTGTTGTTTTCGTAGCCGGAAGCATTTCTCTCTTGCTGGCGTTGTCTCCTCCGGAAAGTCTTTTGGTTTACGGCGGATACATCTGGGGGATGTTCTCGGTTTCTTTTTTGATACCACTTTATGGAGGGGCATTTTGGAAAAAAGCTACCAGGAAGGGGGCCATTTGCAGCATGGTTTCCGGACTTGCGGTTATGATTTTTCTAATCATCTACAATTATGAATCGCAAAGTGTATTTGATTTGCATCCGGCTATGCCGGGGGTTATCGTTTCAGCTATCGTGTTTTATGTAGCCAGCAGACTTGAGGGGGCTGGAATAATATGAAGCTGAACATTGAAAACAAAATTTTGATTCCTTTCGTAATACTTTTTTTTATTTCCATGACGGTTTTGTTGGCAACATCTTTTATTAACGACTATAATTTTATAATTGACAATCAGTTTAGGTATATGGACGAGAGGATTGGAGAGATTCAAAGGAGTCTTGATTACAAGATTGAAGACAATACGATTTCGGTTTTGACAGAACAAGAAGTGATAAGAGAAATGCAGGCTGTAGATATAGGCGGTTTGATAATACTAAAAAACGGCGATATTTTATTTAATAGTACCGAGTATTTGCCTGACGTAAAAGAATGGGATTTAAGAGATGGATTGAATGAAGAAACCCATCATGTAGGAGACGAGTATTTAATTACCGGCAGTTACTATCCGCCTTTTGAATGGACGCTGGTTTTACTGGAGGATAAAAAGCATTTATTCTACTTTTTTTATGATTCATACAAGTACAATTTCCTGACAGGGATAATCTTCTTGACGCTTTCCTTGCAAATGACCATATTGATTGCCGCCAACATAACTAAGCCTATTAAAAAGCTGGTTAAATTTTGCGCTTTGATTGGAAAAGGTGAATACGGAAATAAAATTGCTCTAAATAGAGGCGATGAAATTGGTCAATTGGGATCGGCTTTCAATCAAATGCTGGAGCAGCTAGATACGTCAATGAATGAATTGATTAATGTAAAAAACTATAATCAAGACATACTCAACAACATTGAAAAAGGGATTGTAACATTTGATTTCAATGGGGAAATTCTTTCGAAGAACCCGTTTGCAGACCAACTCGTAGAGGGATTTGACGGTTATACATATGAAGGGCAGAATTTGCTTTCCATTATGGAGAAAATAGTATTTTTGACTCATCCCGAGGAAAAGAGCAAGAACAAGCTTTTTGAGTTTGTAAGATCGGTTGATGGAGATAAAAAGGTTCTGGATTTCTACATGTCGATTATGTGGGAAAAAAGCGGGAATATTCGCGGATACATATGTAGTTTCAATGATATTACGGAAAGAAGGAAACTTGAAAGCAGGATTCAAAGGCTTGACCGTTTGGCGACAGCCGGACGGCTCGCTTCGGGAGTTGCTCATGAGATTAGAAATCCCCTTACAGGAATGAGAACATCTATACAGGTATTGAAAAAACGTCTAAAGAATTTGTTGACGGGTAACAATGAAATCATGTTTGACCGTTTGATAAAGGAAATCGACCGCATTAACAAATTGATATCCGATTTATTGGACTATTCTACAAGGAGCGAGTATAAGCCTGAAGAAGTGAATATTTATCAAAGCGTGTCAGATACGTTAGCTCTTTTGGACGACGAATTGGAAAGCAAAGGTATTTTTGTTTCTATTGAAATTGATTTTAAAGAATTGAATTTTTTTATCGATCCATCACATTTTAATCAAATTCTATTGAATCTGATTAAAAATGCTATGGATGCAGTAAATCCTAATGAAGGAGTCATTAGGATAGAAGGAAGGTATTCAGATGAATCATTGGCTAAAACCGAATTGATTATAAGCGACAATGGTTCGGGAATTTCGCAGGATTTAATCGAAAAAATATTTGATCCGTTTTTCACTACGAAAGCTGATGGAACCGGGCTTGGTATGTTTGTAGTGCATGAGCTTGTGGAACAAAATGGCGGGGAAATTGATGTTCATGGAGTTGAGGGCGAGGGAACTCGAATAGTTTTACGATTCAAGATGGGAGGGACACAAAATGAATAATAGAGTCATGGTTATTGATGACGAGGAATCTATAAGATTTTCATTGGGGGAGGGTCTTTTGGATTCAGGGTATCAGGTTAAGACTGCAGAATCATTAAGGGAAGCCGGTCCTATTATCGAGGATTTCAGGCCCCATGTAATACTGCTGGACATGCGCCTTAAAGATGGAAATGGACTTGAATATATAAAAAACATAAAGGCCATAGATGAAGATATACGGGTTATTATCATCACGGCCTATGGAGACATTCAATCGGCTGTCCATGCCATGAAGGCGGGAGCTTTTGAGTATGTAACAAAGCCATTCGATTTGGATGAAATAGAGGTGCACATAAACCGCGCTTTCGAGCAATTAAAGCTGAAACGGAAGGTGCAAATTCTTGAAGAAGAAAAGAAAAAAGAAAAAGTATCAATAATCACGCAGGATACAAAAATGAGAAGGCAATTGGACAATGCTAAAAGGATCGCCGCTCAGGATGATATAACGGTTCTTTTGACAGGGGAAACGGGTACGGGGAAAGAATTGATGGCGGACTATATACATATGAATAGCTCACACAAGAATATGCCCATGGTGAAAATCAATTGTGCTTCGATTCCTAAGGATTTGTTCGAAAGCGAGTTGTTTGGACATGAAAAACACGCATTCACTGGAGCTGAAAAGCTTAAAAAAGGTCTTGTGGAAATGGCTGACGGAGGAACTGTTTTTCTAGATGAAATCGGAGAGATTCCTATTAATCAGCAAGCTAAGCTGCTTAGATTTCTTGAAGAGAAAAAAATCAAACGCGTAGGGGGAAACAAAGAAATCGATGTCAATGTACGTGTGATTGCAGCGACGAATAGAAATTTGTTGGATATGGTCAATCAGAAATTATTCAGAGCCGATTTATACTATAGGGTAAATGTTGTTCCCATAAGGATGATTGAATTAAGAAATCGAAGAGAGGATATTGGCATACTTGCCGAATATTTCATGAATCATTACAGCTTGAAGTTCAATAAGAAATTCAAAGGGTTTACCGATAATGCCATTCGAAGCATGGGTTTATACTCTTGGCCGGGCAATATCCGCGAACTGCGAAATATAATAGAAAGAGCCTGTATAGTTCAGACCGAAGATTGGATAGATATTGTAGACCTGCCAATTCACATTCAAGAGCAAAATATGGATGCGATGTCTAAAATGAATTATGATTTTTTGCTAAGGCTTGAACAAGGCAAAGATCTCGACTTGCCGGAGTTGCTGCTGGATATTGAAAAGGAATGTATAGATAAATCAATGGAGATTAACCACGGAAACAGATCCAAGGCTGCAGAGATGCTTAATATAAGTCGCTTTGCGTTGAAGAGAAGATTAGATAAAGTGGAATAGTTGAATTGTAGATATTTGAGCGAAAATTCTCAAAAACGAGCGAAACCGCTCGTTTTTTTATATTTGAAAGTTTTAAATTCCATGCAATTCCCTACTTGTTGGTTGGCATGGGAATTGCGAATAATAAGGGTGAAATAAAAAAGACAAGGGAGGTGAAGTGATGCGAGTAGATATGAATAGTGATTTAGGTGAAAGCTTTGGCAATTATCAGTTAGGTATGGACGATGAAATCATAAAACTTGTAAGTTCGGTCAATATTGCTTGTGGATGGCATGCCGGAGATCCCAATGTCATGGCAGAGACTGTTAAAAAAGCGGTTGAATATAATGTGGCTATCGGATGTCACCCGGGTTTTCCTGATTTGATGGGATTTGGCAGACGGGCGATGCAAGTGAAGCCGAGCGAGTTGAAGAATTATGTTAAATATCAAATCGGTGCCTTAAAAGCTTTTGTGGATTCAGAAGGTTATACTCTTCAGCATGTCAAGCCACATGGAGCAATGTATAATATGGCTGCAAAAGACGAATCCATGGCAAATGCGATTGCGGAGGCCGTTTATGAAGTGGATTCAAATCTTGTTCTCATGGGTCTTTCGGGAAGCAAGCTGATAGAGTGCGCTAAAGCGAAAGGCCTGCAGACTGCAAGTGAAGTTTTTGCAGACAGGGCTTATCAGGATGACGGAACGCTTGTTCCAAGAAATCAGAAAGGAGCAGTCATTCACGATTGCGATAAAGCTATTGAACAGGTTATTGAAATGGTTAAAAACAAGCGCGTAAGGACAATAACAGGAAAGATCATAGAAATTAATGCGGAATCCATATGTGTTCATGGAGACAACCCGAAGGCGCTGGAATTCGTGACTGCAATAAGAAAACGTTTGACAATGGAAAACATTGATATCAAACCAATCATTGACAAATAATAAGGGGGAGTTTTAAATGGCAGAAAAAAAAGTAAAAGTCGAAAAGAAGAAAGTAAAATTACCAAAGGGTAAAGCGAGTGCTTTGATGGGTGCTGCATTTATCATGGCAACATCAGCAATAGGTCCGGGATTCTTGACACAGACGGCAGCCTTTACGCAACAATTTGCGGCTAGTTTTGCTTTCGTAATTTTCATTTCTATTGTACTGGATATTGGCGCCCAGCTTAATGTATGGACAATCATAGGTGTTTCAGGCATGAGGGGTCAAGATATTGCCAATAAGGTTTTTCCGGGACTTGGTTATTTTGTAGCCATTCTTGTAGCGCTTGGCGGGCTGGCATTTAACATAGGAAACATCGGCGGAGCCGCTCTTGGATTAAATGTTTTGACAGGCTTAAATATACAAATTTGTGTACTTATTGCAGGAGCTTTCGGATTGGCGGTTTTCTTAAATAAAGATGCAGGACCGATAATTGATAAAGTGACAAAGGTTTTAGGAATAATGATGATTGCGGTTGTTGGTTACATGGCGTTCGCAACAAGCCCTCCTGTCGGAGAAGCCCTTATTCGTACATTTGCACCAAAAGATCCTGGAAATCTTGTTTTCCCGACAATCACATTGCTTGGTGGGACAGTTGGCGGTTACATTACCTTTGCCGGCGGCCATCGATTGATTGATGCAGGGATAACAGGCATGGAAAACCTAAATGAAATAAAGAAAAGCGCGATAACTGGCGTAGTCATTGCTGCCGTTATGCGTGTACTTTTATTCTTGGCTGTTTTAGGCGTTGTTGTAAAGGGAATCACACTAGATCCTTCAAACCCGGCAGCTTCTGCATTCCAACACGGTGCTGGCATGATCGGATACAAGTTCTTTGGTTTCGTATTGTTGGCAGCGGGAATCACATCCACTATTGGCGCGGCATACACATCGGTTTCATTCTTGAAAACTTTGCATACGTCGATTCAAAAGAATGAAAAATCGTGGATTATCGGATTCATTGCAGCATCAACACTCATAATGGCTATAATTGGGAAACCGGTACGCCTTCTCATCTTGGCAGGATCACTTAATGGTCTTATCTTACCGCTTACAATTGGGGTTGTTCTAATAGCTTCAAAAAGAAAAGATATTGTCGGAGATTACAAACATCCGACTTGGATGCTTGCATTAGGATATATGATTGTTGTAGTTGCCGGTTATGCGGGTGCTATGTCGTTGCCAAGATTGTTAACTATGTTTCAATAGGAGTGAAATATATTGGAGAGTAATTTTATTATAAAACCTGCAGGGGATTGTGCGATTGCTGTCGAGTTTAAAAATGAAATTTCTGAAGAGGTGAATAATAGGGTAGCTATTCTTAAAGCTTTTATAGAAAATTCTGGAGTTATAGGAATGCTTGAATGCATACCGACTTACAGATCCTTGACAGTTCGATACAATCCTTGCGAAATCAGTTTTGAAGAATTGGGAAAAAGAATCAATGAATTCATGGAAAAGGCAGGTTCATCCGCTGAAGCGGTTGCCAAGGTCTATCTTGTGCCAGTATGTTATGGGGGTGAATTCGGACCCGATTTAGATAATGTTGGTTCAATAAACGGCATGAGCGAGGAAGAAGTTATAAATATCCATGTATCGGTGGACTATCGCATATACATGCTGGGATTTACACCCGGATTTCCTTATCTAGGCGGAATGAACGAATCAATCGCTACGCCACGACTAAAACAGCCGCGTACTAAGATTTATGCCGGTTCAGTCGGTATTGCCGGGAAGCAGACTGGGATTTATCCAATTGATAGTCCCGGAGGCTGGCAGATAATTGGAAGGACACCTCTAAAGCTGTTTGATATTGACCGCAAGGATCCAATACTTCTTGAAGCCGGGAATTATATACGGTTTAAAGCGATTGATTATGAAGAATATCAAAGCATACTAGGAGCAGTTGAAGAGGGAACATACGAATGTGAAACAGAAACGATTACTCGAGGAGGTGCTGGAAATGGCTTCCATTAGAGTGATAAATCCGGGTATGTACACAACGGTTCAGGATTTGGGACGTACCGGTTACCAGCAATATGGAATGCCAATTTCAGGAAGCATGGATCACTTCGCACATCGCGTTGCTAACCTGCTCGTGGGGAATGCCCAGAATGAAGCCGTATTGGAAATGACTATTATGGGCGGGACCTATTCGTTTGAAGAAGATGTTTTTGTTGCTATAACCGGCGCGGATATGAATCCAAAACTAAACGGAAAAAGACAAATCGGCATGTGGAGATCGGTATCCTTAAAAAAAGGCGATCAAATAACTTTTGGAGCCGCAAAAGAAGGGTGCAGAAGCTATTTGGCTGTCGCTGGAGGATTTAATGTTCCACTAGTTATGGGTAGTAAATCTACCTACGTACGGGGTAAGTTGGGGGGCCTTAATGGCCGTCAACTAAATAAAGCCGATGTACTAATCATAAATCAAAGCGAAAAAAGTGAAGAAGCTTTAAATGGCAGATTCGTGCAGGCAAGAAGTATTCCTGTATATGAAAAAGCAGTGGTATTGCGCGTTGTTCTCGGACCTCAAGAAGATTCTTTTACAAGAAAAGGAATAGCCGATTTCTTTAGTTCTTCCTATGATGTGTCTAAGGACTTTGACAGAATGGGATACCGACTGGAAGGCAAGGAAGTGGAACATGAGTCATCGGCGGATATCATTTCCGACGGCATTGTAAAAGGAGCTGTACAGGTTCCGGGACACGGAAATCCTATAATAATGCTGGCGGATTGCCAAACGACCGGAGGGTATACGAAGATTGCCCATGTCATAACGACAGACCTTTGGAAAGTCGCTCAATTGAAAACCGGAGACAGCATTCGCTTTAAAGCTGTGGATGTCTCCGAGGCTCATGAAATTTTAAAAATGCAAGAGCAAAGCATAATTGGAATAATTGAGGGTTTTCATTGCAAAAGACTTAAAGAGGACAAGGATTTAAGGCTAAGCATTAACAATAAATCATTTGAAGTTAAAGTTAACGAAGTAAAAATATGCAAATAAGCAAAAGGGGGATGAGATTATGTACAGCAATAAGACGCCTGCCGAGATGCGGGATATGATTAGGCAAAACAAGTTGCATAGAAATACGAGTGGAATTTGCGGAGGCTTTGTGCAGGCAAATGTAGTGATTTTGCCGGAAGAGTATGCAGTTGATTTTAGAGCTTTTGCCAAAAAAAATCCGACCGCATGTCCGGTGCTGGAAGAATTGCCGGCAGGAGAATTTTTGACAAGAAAAACCGCCGACGAAGCTGATATGCGAACTGATGTGCCGAAGTACAAGGTGTTCATAGACGGAAAATTCATAGAGTATAAAGAATCGATTGCTGAACTTTGGCAAAAGGACTTTGTGACATTTCTTCTTGGATGTAGTTTTTCGTTTGAAAACGCATTTTTGAAGCAGGGCGTTCCTGTAAGACAAATTGAACAAAACCGGAATGTGCCGATGTATATAACCTCAATTCCATGCAAAACTGCAGGAAGGTTTAAAGGCACTATGGTTGTGAGCATGCGACCGATACCTGAAAAGCTGGTAGATAAGGCAATAGGAATAACAATGAGATATCCTCTTGCTCATGGAGAACCTGTGCATGTAGGGGATCCTTCCCTTATAGGAATTAAAGATATTCAAAAGCCGGATTTCGGTGATTCGGTAGAATTTAAAGAGGGAGATATACCTGTTTTCTGGCCATGTGGAGTCACCCCTCAAAATGCCGCTATAAATGCAAAACCCAACATCATGATAACTCATGCACCGGGTTACATGTTTATATGCGATTTAAAGGATGAGGACATACTGGTATAGAAGTAAAAATACGGGATATATGCATGGATTTATAGCGGATCAATAAATTTAAAAGTCCTCCGGTGAAATTTGCCGGAGGATATTTTTTAGGCAATCGGGCAAGAATTATCCCTATTTTAATTGGGAGATGAATTGCCCACTGTTTTTGTACTATATGGCAGGCAAAATACGGGTCGACTTATAATCGCCCCGCATTTTGCGTCTTGCTTTTATTCGTATATATCTACAGGTGTTTTAAGCTTCGCATATTGCCACAAGGTTCTTATGTCGTCGTTCGACAGAGCTATGCAGCCTAATGTCCAATCACTTTCATTGCCGCCGCCATGAATTCCTATTTCTCCGCCGAGGGGCGTTTGCCATGAAGGAAGCGTTTTTAATTCTTCCGATTTTACTATGCTTTCAAAGGTTGCTTCGTTAATCAGGCCGTTTTCGAGGCCTCTTTTTGCGTCGTTTGCGTTAGGGTAGCTTATTCCCAGGTGCATATGATTATATGGTTTTAAAATTGACAATGTAGCCGTGCGTTTGATAATATAGAATAAATATTTATATTGCAAAACGGGGTGAAAAGAATCATGGATGT
>JAENWJ010000054.1 GCA_016649995.1 Peptostreptococcaceae bacterium | reverse complement strand
GCAGTATGTCTCCTTGCCTGTTGCTTTTATTGTTGCTTTTGCCTTTCTTTCTACTTTCTACTTTCTACTTTCTACTTTCTACTTTCTACTTTCTACTTTCTACTTTCTACTTTCTACTTTCTACTTTCTACTTTCTACTTTCTACTTTCTACTTAAAGAGGTATGTTTCCGTGTTTCTTGGCGGGACGCACTTCTCTTTTTGAAGCGAGCATGTCAAATGCATCGACTATTCTCGGCCTTGTAGCTGAGGGCTCTATTACATCGTCGATGTAGCCTCTCTCTGCAGCTTTGTACGGCGTTGCAAATTCGGCATCGTATTCTGCCATTTTTCGGGCCCTTGTCTCTACTGGGTCATCCGAGTTTTCTATTTCTTTTCTGAATATGATGTTTGCGGCGCCCTGCGACCCCATTACTGCTATCTGCGCGGTTGGCCATGCGAGAACCAGGTCTGCTCCAAGGTGCTTTGATGCCATTGCAAGGTAGGCTCCACCATAGGATTTTCTTACTACAATAGTAACCATTGGAACCGTTGCTTCGCTGTATGCATAAAGAAGCTTTGCTCCGTGGCGTATTATTCCTCCAAATTCCTGTCCTGATCCGGGAAGGAATCCGGGGGTGTCTACGAGGGTAAGCAGCGGTATGTTGAATGCGTCGCAGGTCCTTATGAACCTTGCGGCTTTGTCGGATGCATTTATGTCAAGGCATCCCGCAAGAACTTTTGGCTGGTTGGCTATTATTCCTATACTCTGACCATTTATTCTGGCGAAGCATGTTATCATATTCTTCGCGTAGTGCTTTTGGTATTCCATGTAGTCCCCGTCATCAATCACATCTGCTATGATTTCATACATGTCGTATGGTTTGTTGGGGTTGTCAGGTATTATTGTGTCAAGAGCCGGCACAAGCCTGTTGAGGTCGTCCTGTGTTTCTACAAACGGAGCTTCTTCCATGTTGTTTGATGGAAGGAATGACAGCAGTCTTCTTATCTCTTCTATACACTCTTCGTCTGTCTGCGCCTTGAACTGGGCCACTCCACTTTTTGTGTTATGGGTTGTGGCTCCACCAAGGGCTTCCGCTGTTACGCTTTCGCCTGTTACTGCTTTTATGACTTGTGGACCGGTTATGAACATCTTTGATGATTCTTCAACCATGAATATGAAGTCCATTATGGCCGGCGAGTATACGGCTCCGCCTGCGCATGGTCCCATTATTGCAGATATTTGAGGTATTACTCCGGATGCAACTGTATTTTTGAAGAATATGTCTCCGTACCCGCGTAGTGCGTCTACTGCTTCCTGTATTCTCGCGCCTCCGGAATCGTTTATTCCAACTACAGGGGCTCCGACTTTAAGTGCATTGTCCAACACTTTTACAATTTTTGCTGCGTGCATTTCTCCAAGGGAACCGCCTATTACTGTGAAGTCTTGTGAAAATGCATATACAAGCCTTCCTTCGACTTTCCCGTATCCGGTTACTACTCCCTCTCCGGGCGTGTTGATCTTTTCCATCCCGAAGTTGTTGCATCTGTGCTTCATGAATGCGTCCAGCTCTACAAAGCTTCCCTCATCAAAAAGCAATCCAATGCGTTCGCGCGCCGTCAATTTCCCTGATGCATGTTGCTTCTCGATGCGCTTGATGCCACCTCCAAGCATTACTTTCTTTTTATTCTCTCTTAGTTGCTCTAATTTGTTTATTGCCATTCCTGGGCCTCCCATTAATTATGTGTCGGATTTACCTTTCCGTAAGTTCAAGCAATATTCCATTTGTGCTTTTAGGATGAACAAAAGCTATTTTAGCGCCACCGGCACCATATCTCGGCTTTTCGTCTATCATGCGAACGCCTTTTTCCATAAGGTCGGCAATCGCTTCTTCAATATTTTCGACTCTCAGTGCAAGATGCTGAATTCCCTCGCCTTTTTTCTCAATATGCTTTGCAATTGGCCCATCTGGCGATGTCGACTCAAGCAGCTCAATCTCCGAATCGCCCGTAGGAAGAAATGCCACCCTCACCTTTTGTTCTTCAACAACTTCTGTTCCCTCAGCTTTCATTCCAAGGGCTTCATAGAATTCCAAAGCTTTTTCCAAATCTTTTACAGCTATTCCAATGTGATCGATTTTAAGAGCTTTCATCATTTTCCTCCTCATTAATTCAAATTTCAAATGGGCGGCGTTTGTCTCTTGCCATGCAGGTCAAAAGCTTGCCGCTTTTTATTTCATTTCATTAAATATCATTTCTCGAGCCGTATATGGATCCACCTCACGCGATGCAACCATTCCGGATAATTCATTTATCCTTTCTTCCCTTTTAGAGTTGTCAAGCAAAGTATTCATCAAGCGCTGCTGTATCAAATCAATTATTTCAAATTTGCAGTTGGCAATTCTTCTTTCCTTGAATCCACCGGTTTTTTTCATATGATTCATGTGATTATTTATACCTTCAATAATCTCTTCAATACCTTCATTGTTTATCGCAACTGCCGGTATAACAGGCGGTTTCCATTCACCTTTGTTAAAATCAAGCATCATTTTAAGCTCTGTGATTGTTCTCTTTGCTCCATCCCTATCAGCCTTGTTGACTGTAAAAACATCGCCTATTTCCATAATTCCCGCCTTGATGGCCTGTATATCGTCACCTAGTCCCGGAACCATTACCATTAGAGTCGTATCACAGGTCTTAACTATATCTATTTCGGATTGGCCTACACCCACGGTCTCGATGAAAATATAGTCAGCTCCATACACATCCAAAACCTTGACCGCGGACCTTGTCGCTTCCGACAAGCCGCCTAGACGCCCCCTGGCACCCATGCTTCTTATGAAAACACCGGGGTCTGTATTCAGGTCTCCCATGCGAACCCTGTCTCCCAGGATTGCTCCTCCCGTAAACGGGCTAGTCGGGTCTACTGCTATGATTGCGATTTTTTTGTTCTGCTTTCTTAAATGCTTTACCAGCTTATCAGTAAGCGTACTTTTACCCGCTCCCGGGGGTCCCGTAATTCCTATGACATATGCTTTTCCGGTATGTTCATATACATCCTTTAGAATATCAATGGCTTCGGCTTCATTATTCTCAATCATTGTTATTAATCTTGCCGCCGCCCGTTTGTCTCCTTTTAACAATCGCTTCTTTATTTCCACTTTTTCACCACCTGATAGATTGACCAATTCGACCTGAAATTACAATCAACAATCTCATTGGCCGCTTACGCGGCCAATGCTTGTTTGCTATCTTCTTTTTATGTTGCTTCTTATATATTCAATGGTTGTGTCTGTAAGTGTTCCAGGGGTGAATATTTCCGAAATGCCTTTTTCCTTTAGGAAAGGTATGTCCTCGCCCGGAATTACACCTCCGCCTACAACAAGTATGTCGTCAGCATCCTCAGCTCTTAGTAATTCAACAATCTTAGGCAACAAGGTGTTGTGAGCTCCCGACAAAATACTTACAGCTACACAATCCACATCCTCTTGGATGGCTGCATTCACTATTTGCTGAGGTGTTTGTCTGAGTCCTGTATAGATAACTTCCATTCCCGCATCTCTTAAAGCCCTTGCAATTACTTTGGCTCCCCTGTCATGTCCGTCAAGACCGGGTTTTGCCACTAATACTCTAATGGTTCTTTCCATTTCAATCGTCCTCCCGTTTCCTATATTCGAACCGACTGTTGATATTCACCAAAAACATCTCTCATGACCAAGCAAATCTCTCCAAGCGTAGCATAGGCTTTTACCGCATCCAATATTAAAGGCATTACATTATCATCACATTCACATGCTTTTCTTAATAACTCAAGCTTGATTTTAACATCTTCATTATCTCTTTCGGCTTTAAGCTCCTGCAATTTTTTCTTTTGCCCTTCGCCTACTGACATGTCAACCCTAAGCAAGCCCTTGGGTGGTTCTTCTTCTATCATGAATTCGTTCATGCCAACCACTACTGCGTTCTTTGACTCGATATCCTTTTGGCATCTATATGCAGCATCCATTATTTCCTGTTGAATATATCCATTGTCGATTGCTTTGGGTGCTCCCCCAAGCTCGTCGATTTTTTTGATATAGGCATAGGCCTGATCTTCAATGTCCTTTGTTTTACTCTCTATGAAATATGATCCTGCGAACGGGTCAATCGTATTCGTAACGCCGCTTTCATGGGCCACTATCTGTTGGGTTCTGAGTGCTATCCTTACAGAATCTTCGGTCGGAAGCGCAAGTGCTTCGTCTCTCGAATTGGTATGCAATGATTGTGTCCCTCCAAGAACTGCGGCCAGTGTTTGAATCGCTACACGCACAATGTTGTTGTCAGGCTGTTGAGCTGTCAGCGTAGAACCTGCAGTTTGCGTGTGGAATTTAAGCATCATTGATTTTGGATCCTTAGCATGGAACCTTTCCTTCATTATCCTTGCCCAAAGCCTCCTAGCAGCTCTGAATTTGGAAACCTCCTCAAGCAAATCATTATGTGCATTAAAGAAGAACGAAAGCCTCGGAGCAAACGTATCCACATCAAGACCCGCCGCAATGGCAGCCTCAACATATGCAATCCCGTCCGCCAATGTAAATCCAACTTCCTGCGCCGCTGTTGATCCGGCTTCTCTTATGTGGTATCCCGAAATACTTATTGTGTTCCACTGGGGAACATTCGCAGAACAGTATTCGAATATGTTTGTTATAAGCCTCATGGATGGTTCTGTGGGGAATATATATGTACCTCTTGCAATATACTCCTTTAGGATATCATTCTGGATGGTGCCCCTCAGCTTGTCCATTGAAACGCCTTGCTTCTCTGCAACGGCTATATACATTGCCAACAGAACCGCTGCGGGCGCGTTGATGGTCATGGATGTGCTAACCTTGTCGAGCGGTATTCCGCCGAACAATATTTCCATGTCCTTTAACGAGTCTATTGCAACCCCTACTTTTCCAACCTCTCCTTCGGAGAGTGAATGGTCGGAGTCATATCCTATTTGAGTCGGAAGGTCAAAAGCAACTGAAAGGCCGCTTCCTCCCTGAGCCAGCAACATCTTATATCTTTTATTGGATTCTTCTGCCGTTGCGAAACCGGCATACATCCTCATCGTCCACAGACGGCCTCTATACATGGTCGGCTGGACGCCGCGAGTATACGGATACTGTCCAGGGAAACCTATATCATCCATAAAATCGATGTCTCCCATATCAGCCGGAGAATACAGCCTCCCTACTTCATCGCCTGAAGCAGACATGAAATTTTCTTTGCGTTCGGGACGTTTCTGAATTGCCTTTTGAGTTGATTCTTCAAAAGACTTCGCCTCGTTTTTAATGTCATCAAGCTTATCCCTGTCAAACATGATGTTCCTCCTTTGGATTTTAAAGCTATATGTTTTTATTCCCGAAAAAATCTATGAGTATCGCCTATAATATATCATAAATATAAGAGCCTTTTTTCTCTCGCTTTAAAAATATACTTGTATACATACTTATTTTGAAAGATTTTATTCAAAACGCCATGTGTATAATTTAACAATTGTATACGATTTGGCAATCGCTTGAAATCATTGCTGTCACGGTTATCCTTCGCCCTTATGCACAATGTTTCAACCGCGAAACCCTTCCCCTTCAAATATATGCTCTTATTCCAAAGGATAAAATCAACGTTTTAGATTGAATTTTGCATCATTTATTTCATTTTCCATCAGCCATCAGAGATATTCAAAAGCTCGCGGCTTTTGAATATCTCAAATCCGTCGCATCAGCAATGCAAAATATACAATGTAGCATATATTACATTGTATATTAAACTTGTAGTTATCACAACATTACATTTTTTTCGGGATGTTCTTTTATAAGCACATCTTCATCACTGTAGCAAACTGTTCTCCACCTACCTCGCCATTTTAATGCCATATTCCTTTTGAAAACCTTCATTAATATGTAAACGCATTAAGCATAAGGGTAAATAGAACCATTCCCAAAAGTGCAAAGGGATATGTAGCTCCATAGCCAGCCGCAGGATCGTCGCTCTCCGCGGCGTCTATAGCCGCGCCCAAACCCGGAGTAGAGGTCATTCCTCCGCAAATGGCGCCGGAAAGCATAATCCAATTTATCTTAAACACGTATCTTCCTATCAAAAAACCAACCGCCATGGACGCCGTCCCGATAATCAAAGCCGAGAGAGCCAATCCAACGCCCGATTCATTCAAGGCCGCAAATACAGCGTAGCCGTTGCGCAATCCGACTATGGAAAGAAAGAAGGCCAATGATATTTGTCTAAGTACGCTTAGGAAGTAACTGTCCATTCTGAAAACAAAGGGTCCAAACCTCCCAATGTGTCATAACCCGAGCGCCGCGAACAAAACGCCTCCCGTTGAGCCCAATGTAAACTTACCCAAATTGCCAATAGGCAATCCGCATTTTCCAAAGGCATATCCCACTAGGCATACCAAAACAAGTCCGCTAAAAAGCGCTCCCGAAACGCCTACTTTGAATCTGCCCAAGGCAATTTTACCAAGCAGGAGTCCAAAAAACGCAGACGCGAATATTAAAATGAATGGATTCATTAGCATTCCGTTAAAGCTTTGTCCATTAACCTAAAACGGCATGAAAGCTTTCGCTTCCATGCCAAATCAAGCCCCTCTATTTTCCAGAAGCTTTTTCTTCTGCCATCTTTAAAAATGCTTTCTTTTCTATAATGAATCTACTGTGAGTGCCTTCTCCTATCTTATCTTTTTCGTCAAAAGCCTCTACCTTGAAAACAAGTTTTTTTCTGTCCATTTCTATAAGTTCCGCATTGGCAATAACTTTCATCCCCACAGGCGTTGCCGCTAAGTGCTTTATGTCCAAGTGGGTACCTACAGTCGCATATCCATCCGGCAAGAATGGATCAACAGCATTCAGCGATGTGTTCTCTAAAAGTCCTACCATCGCAGGTGTAGCATATACCTTAACCCCGCCGCTCCCATAGCTTGCAGCAGTCTGATTCTCGTCTACGATGATTTCCATGCTCGCTTTCATTCCTATTTTTAAATTAAAGTCCATAAGGCCCTCCCTTTTTATTCATTTCTATAAACAACTCCGGCATGAAGTTCATGCCGGAGACGTGTTTTAAGATTCTTCACCGGATGTTTTTTCTAGATCTTCTTTTTCTTCCGATTCCGATAATGATTCTTCTTCTTTTATGCTTTTCATTGCCTTTCGGCTGGCTTCTGGATCTCTTATTATTTCAGCGATTTTTCCGTTTTCATTTTCATCGCCGTACAATTCCATGAATTCCTTTTTCCTCTCATCTTCGATTTCTTTGGTTGCTTCTTCCGGGTTAGCCATGAATTTCTCAAAGTCGTTTCGGAAAATATACTCAAATTCTTCCGAATTGATTGTCTCCCTTTCAAGAAGCGCTTCAGCAATCTGATGCAACTTATCCACATTTTTCTGCAAAAGCTTCATTGCCTGGTCATAGGATTCATCCATAATTCGACGTATTTCCTTGTCTATCTCATAGGCTACCTCTTCAGAATAATTCTTCATCGTTGCCAAATCCCTGCCAAGGAATACCTCGTCACCATTTCCGTAGGTCATTGTCCCTAGCTTTTCGCTCATTCCGTAATGCGTAACCATTGCTCGGGAAATCTCAGTAGCGCGTTTTAAATCATTCTGGGCTCCGGTGCTTATATCATGCAGAATCAAGGATTCCGCCACACGGCCACCCAAAAGTATGATCAAACGCTTTTCCATTTCGGACTTCGTGGCATAGTACTTGTCTTCCTTGGGCAATTGCATCGTGAAACCACCAGCTCTACCCCTTGGAATTATTGTAACCTGATGGACAGTATCCGTGTCGGGCAACAATCTGGCCAAAACAGCATGTCCACCCTCGTGGTATGCTGTAAGTCTTTTTTCTTTGTCGCTGATTACCCTGCTTCTTTTTTCCGGTCCAGCTATAACCTTCGTTATGGCTTCCTCTATTGTACCCATTTTAATGGTCTTGCTGTCTACTCTTGCAGATAGCAGAGCCCCTTCGTTTAAAAGATTTTCCAAATCAGCGGGCGTAAATCCCGGCGTTCTTCTTGCAAGCACTTTAAGGTTTACATCCTCATCGAGAGGCTTGTTCTTAGAGTGAATTTTCAATATGGCCTCACGGCCCCTAACATCGGGTACCCCTACGCTTACCTGTCTATCGAATCTTCCAGGCCTCAGCAAAGCCGGGTCAAGTATGTCCGGTCTGTTGGTGGCTGCAATGATTATGATTCCATCGTGGTCTCCGAATCCGTCCATATCTACTAGGAGCTGATTTAGGGTTTGTTCCCTTTCATCATGTCCACCGCCTAGACCCGCGCCTCTTTTTCGTCCGACTGCATCGATTTCATCAATGAAAACAATGCAAGGAGAACTCTTCTTGGCTTGCTCAAAAAGGTCTCTTACCCTCGAAGCTCCTACTCCAACAAACATTTCAACAAATTCGGATCCGCTGATGCTGAAAAACGGTACTCCCGCTTCTCCCGCAACGGCTCTCGTCAGATATGTTTTTCCTGTTCCCGGAGGACCAATCATAAGTACGCCCCTTGGAATACGCGCACCTAGTTCAATATATTTTTTCGGATTCTTCAGAAAATCAACTATTTCCTTGAGTTCTTCCTTTTCCTCGTCAAGACCGGCTACATCGTCGAAACTGATTTGCTTTCTATCATCTTCTTTGTGCAGTTTGGCTTTGCTTTTCCCGAATGACATAACCTTTCCGCCGCCGCCCTGAGACTGGTTCATGAATACAAACCAGAACACTACGAAAATCAGAACCATGAATATCGATGGAAGAATATCTATAAACCATGGTGTCTGAACGGGAGGTTCTCCTGTCAACTTGATCTGTCCGGTTTCCAATCCCGGAAGAATGTATCTTGCTACAAACGAATCCGTAGCAATCACTTTGGGAATATAGGCGGCGAATGTTGAACCATCGCTCTTGAGAACGCCTATGATTTGGTTTTCATTTAAATTGATTTCCTGGACATTGTCGTTTGTAAGTTCATTTATTAACCCAGACATATCCAAGGTTTTTTGTTCCTGCGGCGCTCTTCCGTAAAACTGTACAATCATAATTATTATGATGAATACTAGTATATAGAAGCTTGCACCTTTAAAATACTTTCTCAAAAATATACCCCCTTCACATGCATTAAAACTTGCGTCTTTTCATTCTAACACATTTCATTTTTCATAACAAGCTTGCCGAATCGTTATTTTAAGCATGTTTTTAGTGTCTGAATCAGTCTTGTAAAGTTCACTCATCCGATACCCGGCAACCCAAATAATTTCATTTTCATCGCAAAGAAGCAACACTGAATCACGCTTTCCTTTTTCAACTTTTTCATCAATCAGAAAGTCCTTTAGTTTTTTTGTCCCCTTCATCCCCAGGGGAGAAAATCGGTCTCCCATTCTCCTGTTTCTTACCCTAAGCGATTCACTATCAACTTTGCCTGCATCTATGAAAACAGTCCTATCATCCATTCGCATATTAAATGCTTGTGAAAAAGGAACCACTTCCATTTCAATCAGATCGCCTGTTTCCTCAATGTAAAGTGTTTCCCCTATCTTGAGTACATATTCGAAGTCCGCCGTTGCTTGGCAAACCTCCTTTATGGAAACATCAATTAGGTTTCCTTGTATAGTCACATCAATTGATCCCGGAAATTCAATCGTCTTTTTAGCCGAAGTCCTTTCGATTGCATTTATCGCTGATAAAACGCGTTCACCTGTTATATTTATCAGATTTCCCTTGGCAATTTTAATGGCAAGCCTCAGTATTCTCGTTTTTACTGCCCTGTGCTCTCGATCAAAATCTTTCCTCGCAATAGAAACCCTTCCACCTTCATAAATTTTAGCCATTTCATCAAATGCCTTTGCCGCTTCATTTTCGATGAAGTCACTGTCAGTCCTTAGCATATCCCCCATACGATAAAGCGAATCTATTATTTTATTGTTGAAATTCTCCTCGATGTAGGGTAAAAGCTCCAGCCTGATTTTATTTCTTGTATATACCGGTTCAAGGTTGGTAAGGTCTGTGCGCGGATTCAATTCATTTCTTACGCAGTAACGCTCTATCTCGAACCGTTTAAAAATCAATATGGGCCGAACGAACAGGTTATCCCTTTTATGCTCTATGCCTGCAAGACCCTTAAGACCTGTACCCCTCATCATGCGCATCAATATAGTTTCCGCCTGATCGTTCCGGTTTTGACCGAGGGCTATGCATCTGCTATTGTTATCTTTTGCTACCGACATAAATATATCGTACCTTATTCTTCGTCCAGCCTCTTCTATGGAAATTTTCCATTTTGCAGCCATACCTGATACATCCCTTTCAAAGGAAAGGCATTCCAGTCCGTTTTGTCTGCAAAACTCAGAAACGAACAATGCATCTCTTACAGAATCTTCTCCCCTTAGCAGATGGTTGAGATGCACGGGTATCAATATTAAGTCCCATTCTTCCTTGAGTCTTAAAAAGAGAGAAAGCATGCAAATAGAATCCGGCCCTCCTGAAATACCCAGAACAACCGTATCCCCTCTTTTTAGCAATCTTTTTTCAATTATGTTTTTCTTAAATCTTTCAAGCATGTCCATTTTCTATTCTCCTGAAATATCAAGTTTCCCAATCAAAATGCTTGGCGATCCCACATGTCCCGATCCAGGCATTATGAATTTCAAATCACTGCATATGGTTTCTATATCCATAAGCATCTCGAAAAAATTGCCGGCAATCGTTATTTGATGGACGGCATCGGTT
>JAENWJ010000053.1 GCA_016649995.1 Peptostreptococcaceae bacterium | reverse complement strand
TCATAACGGGGCGGTCTCGAAAACCGTTTGGGTGCAAGCCCACGTGGGTTCGAATCCCACCCTCTCCGCTATTTCGCGCCCAGATAGCTCAGTCGGTAGAGCAGGGGACTGAAAATCCCCGTGTCGGTGGTTCGATTCCGCCTCTGGGCACCACCAAAGCTCGGTTCATATGAACCGGGCTTTTTAGTGTCTTTTTTTACCGGAGATTTTATCTTTGCGCATAGGACAAAGCCTACAAAGAGTATAATGAAACAAAAAGAAGAGGCTTCAAGCGGTCAAATTATTTTAAAAAAACAAAGTTATACAATATTGTGTATTTGTCACCGAGATAAAGACTATAAATGGTATAATGGGGTATAAAATAATTGTCGTATTGACTTGTAAGCAAAAGAATATATAATCGGGTGTAGATTGATGGTTCTTTGATACGAAGGAGAATAATATTATGTTGATAATGGGACTTGCAATGGCTATTGTAGCCGGCATTTTCATAGCTTTCCAGGGCAATATAAACGCTTTGGTGGCGTCGCAGACGAGCATATATACAGTGATACTGATACCGGTGCTTACCCAGTCGGCTATTCTTGGAGCCGTTCTGCTTTTGAACAGGCAGTATGTTTCGGGAGTTGTAAAAATTGCAAAGGTAGATTACGGAATGCTGCTTCTTGTAATTTCCGGCATTCTTGGATTGGGCATAATGGCGACAATAACCTTTTCCATAATGGAAATAGGTCCTGTAACCACCTATACTGTTGCCATCTTCAGCCAGCTTTTTGCAGCAACGCTTATAGAACATTATGGACTTATAGGTGTAGGACAAAACAGTATTTCTCCGTTTAGAATATTGGGGCTGATTTTGATGGTGGTAGCTGTGAAGCTTTTCTATATGTGATGCAAAAAAATGCATATTTAATCGTTTTGTAACAGTTGTTTCCTTGCTAATAGGATTTTTCATTAGTAGAATTGGATTGAATTGAAAGATACTCAAATAATGTAAATTAGGGGTGTTGGGATTGGATCAAATTTTGGATGCTGTTTCAAACATAGGAATAAGAGATGTAATCGATATGGGAATAATTGCCTATGTATTTTACAAGTTGCTTATGCTCATAAGGGAAACTAGGGCGGAACAACTTTTAAAGGGCATTGCGTTTCTTCTTATTGCCACTAAACTTAGCGAGTGGTCCGGACTTTATGTCACTACATATCTTTTGAAGAATACTGTGACGCTTGGATTAATTGCTTTGTTGATCGTATTTCAGCCCGAGCTTAGGCGAGCTTTGGAATACCTCGGACGTAGCAAGTTTGTGGCCAAATCTATTGTCGATATAAAAGATGATAAAGTAAAAAAACGCATAGACGAAATAGTAAATGCGGCAGCATCCCTGTCCAGGCAGAAGATAGGAGGGCTCATAATACTCGAAAGGGAAACGGGCTTAAACGATGTAATAGAAACCGGAACAAAGATAGATGCTATAATTTCAAGCAGCCTTCTTATAAATATATTTTTTCCCAATAGCCCTCTTCATGACGGAGCCGTCATAATAAGGGATGACCGCATAATGGCGGCCGGTTGTTTCCTGACCTTGTCCGAGAATTCAAGCCTTAGCAAAGATCTCGGGACAAGACATCGGGCGGGTCTGGGCGTAACGGAAACAACAGATGCGGTGGTTGTAATCGTATCAGAGGAAACCGGAGCCATTTCAGTGGCAAGGGAAGGCAAGCTATCAAGATTTTTGGATACGGATACGCTTAGGGGACTTATGCAGGAATTATATAGAACCGAAGACAATCTTAGTCTTATCAAGCTGAAATGGAGGACTAAAGATGAGTAAATTTTTGAAAGGCTTTTGGAATTACACCAATCTATCAAACAATACAACACTTAAAATTGTTTCTGTGGCTTTATCGGTAATGCTTTGGTTCTACGTAATGGGAGACATAAACCCCGAGCTAACGACAACAATTAACAACATAGGTGTCGAATTGCTTAATATTGAGGAATTGTCACAGTCCGGGCTCGAAATGATAGGTCAGAAGGACTATGTTGTGCAGGTGGAAATAAAGGGAAGACGCAACGATGTCTACAAAGTTACATCTGAGAACATTAAAATAAGCGCAGATGTTATGGGCTTTAAATACGGAACAAATAGCGTTCCGCTTGAAATTTCAGTACCTACGGGTATCAAACTTACGGATTTTACTCCTAAACAGATAAAAATTGAACTCGACAGGATTGTTCAAAAGCAGAAGCCTGTAGAAATAATAAGAACCAACAAGCACTTGGAAGGCTTTATGACAAATGCGCCTACTGTTGAGATAGAAGAGATTCTTGTGGCAGGGCCTGAGTCGTTTGTAAACAATGTTGAAAAAGTGATTGGTGAGATAGATGTCGGAGGACTCACCGAGTCAGTTTCGCAAAATGTTCCGTTGAGGGCAGTTGACTCGGAAGGAAACGAGGTTGTCGGAGTATCCATTGGGCAGGCATATACTAAGGTGCATCTAGATGTCTATCGTTTTGCAAGCATTCCGGTAGTTGCTGATATAACAGGAGAAGTGGATGAAAACTACAGATTAGTATCGGTTTCTGTGATTCCCGAAACAATTCAGCTTCAAGGTAATACGGATGCAATCGAAGTTGAGGAGTCTATTAAAACGGAACCAATAGATGTAACCGGTCTTACGGAATCCATTGAATTAGATGTTCCGATAGTAATAACGGAGGGGCTGACTGCTTCACACCAAAAAGGATTGGTGAGAGTGATAGTTAATGTTGAGCCTATAAAGATAAAGGAAATAATATTGAATTCAGATTCCATAGCGATTGAAAATTTGGGAACGGGTCTTGTTACAAACTTGTCGGAAATAGATAATGACATAGCTGTAAAAATAAGGGATTTAGAGAGTGTGCTGGATACAGTCAATCCATTGGATATTGCACTGTCTGTCAATCTGGAAGGCTTGGAGGCCGGGAAACATGAGGTTGTAATAGACAGCAAAGCAAACGAATTCATAGGGCTTGAAGTAATTCCAAAAACCATCGAGATTAAAATAATGGATGAATCCAATACCGGAGATGAAGAATAGCAATAATGATCCCTAACGCTTGAGAGGTGCCGGAAATGAAAAAAGAAATGGAAGTCATCATAGATTCTACCCATGACGCTATGATTGCTGTGGACAAAACGGGAATAATTACTCTGTTTAACAAGGCGGCTCAGCGGCTGACCAAAATAAAATATGAGGATGCCATAGAAAAACATGTAGAAGGAGTTATTCTGAACACGCGGCTTCCCTATGTTTTGAAGACTGGAAACTCCGAGCTAAACCGAAAGCAGCCTCTGGGTGACATCAATATAATCACCAACAGGATGCCTGTTAAAAATGAATATGGTGAAACAATAGGCGCGGTAGCAGTGTTTAGAGACATTACGGAGGTTCTTGAGCTTGGGCTGCAGGTGACATCATTAAAGGAAATGACCAGCATGTTCGAAGGAATTTTCGATTCCACGCACGATGCTATTTCTGTTGTTGACCAAGATGGGTACGGGGTATTGGTTAATAAAGCATATACAAGGGTTACCGGACTTTTGAGTGCGGATATAATGGGAAAGCTTTGCACAGTGGATATAGCCGAGGGCGAAAGCATTCATCTAAAAGTTCTAAAGACAGGCAAGCCTGTAATGGGCGAGCGTATGTGGGTAGGGCCAAATAGAAGAGAAGTAGTGGTGGATGCCGCTCCGATAGTAATAAACGACCAGCTTAAGGGAAGCGTTGCAGTAATTCACGATTTGACAGAAATAAAGCGTCTTACTAATGAACTGGACCAAGCGAAAAGCATAATACGCAAGCTGGAGGCGAAATATACATTTGATGATATAATTGGAGAACATGAGCGTTTGGCCGATGCCATCAAGAAGGCCCAAATAGCGGCGGCTACTCCTGCGACGGTTATACTTAGAGGAGAGAGCGGAACCGGCAAAGAGCTTTTTGCCCATGCAATTCACAATGCAAGTGATAGAAAATATTCTCAATTTGTAAAAGTCAATTGTGCTTCAATAAATGAAAATCTGCTTGAAAGCGAATTGTTCGGATACGATGAAGGGGCTTTTACAGGGGCGCTAAAGGGTGGAAGGGTAGGATTGTTTGAAAGGGGAAACAGAGGAACTATCTTTCTTGACGAGATAGGGGAGATAAGCATGGGTACTCAGGTGAAGATTTTGAGAGTGCTTCAAGAAAAAGAAATAATTAGGGTTGGGGGAAACAAATCTATATCGATAGATGTAAGAATTCTGGCAGCTACCAACAAGAATCTTGAAAAAGCGGTGGCAAGGGGAGAATTCAGGGAGGACTTGTATTACAGGCTGAATGTTATACCCATTGTAATTCCTCCTCTAAGAGATCGCAAAAGCGATATAAAAAAGCTTGTAAAACAATTCATTCGAAAATATAATCAAGAGTACGGACGCATGGCTGAAGATATTTCGCAGGAAGCACTCGGAATACTTGAATTGTACGACTGGCCTGGAAACATACGGGAACTTGAAAATGTAATTGGCCGCGCTATGATAAACATGGTTTTTAGCGAGAGTGTCATCAAGTCATATCATCTTTCGCAATTTTTGGATGATGCTATGCATGCAAAGACGGTTTTTTTAAAGGAAAAGCCTTCAGAAATAGGTAAGATGGAAAATTTGACAGATAGAATAAGCACCTTTGAAAAAAACTATATCCTCAGAGTTTTAGAAATAAATGAGGGTAACAGAAAAAAAACAGCCAAAGTCTTGGGCGTTTCACTAAGAAGTTTGTACTATAAATTGGAAAAACATGGGATACGCTAGATGCAAGAAAATGCAAAATAAAGCCAAAGTGCAATATGTTGCAGTGCAAGAAATTGCACTGCAACATATTCTGAGAATTGTAAAATTGTGATTAATGGCCGCAAGGCTTGATAATGAAGGATTCTAAAAAGAATCCTTCATTATTGTTTTTTGGCACAATACTTGCAATAATATAGTGTGGAATGATTAATGACATGGAGGCAGAATTAACGACGCGAGAGAAGTTGAGAAGATGATAATCGCGGGAGATGAGAAGTCAAAACTTGTTTACAGACTATATAGCCGAACGTGTGGATTTTATTGCTCCGGTTCTTGTAAAGGCTGGAGAGGACGAGATGTGGGCCTTAAACCAAGGATATCTTAGAGTTTTGTTGGGGGAAGAGGTAAAAATATACGAGGATGAGGTGGAGTAAATGATAAGAAGCTTTGATGAAGTCTTAAAGATTGCCGCGGAGAGAGGACCAAAAACAATAGCTGTTGCATGCGCTGAGGATGCTGAGGTGCTTATGGCTGTGGAAGCAGCCAGACAGAAGGGAATAGCGAAAGCAATTCTCGTTGGAAATAAGGAAAAAATAGAATCGATATGCATTGATAAGAAAATCCCAATTGAAAATTATGAAGTGATTGATATGAAGGACATGGCTGAGGCTTCGTTAAAAGCAGTAGTGCTTGTTTCTTCAGGAAAAGCAGACATACTTATGAAGGGTCTTGTAGATACATCCATTCTACTTAAAGCGGTACTAAACAAAGAAGTGGGGCTGAGAACAGGGAGTGTCTTAAGCCACGTGGCGATATTTGAAATTAAGGGCTATGACCGTCTGTTTTTTATAACAGATGCTGCAATGGCAATTGCTCCGGATCTTGAAACAAAGAAGAAGATATTGCTGAATGCGGTTATGGCCGCAAAGGCTTTAGACATAGATGTTCCCAATGTTGCTGTGGTATGCGCCAAGGAAAAAGTGAATTCCAAGATGCCTTGCACATTGGATGCCGAGGCCCTTCAAAAGATGAACGAGACTGGAGAAATAAGCGGTTGCATAGTGGGCGGACCTTTTGCGCTTGATAATGCTGTTTCAAAAAAGGCAGCAGACCACAAGGGAGTAACTCACCCAGGGGCAGGGGAAGCGGACATTCTTTTGGTTCCGGATATCGAGGCTGGAAACATACTTTATAAGGCATTGGTTTTCTTTGCTGAAACGAAGAATGCTGGCATACTCGTAGGAACTAAGGCACCTGTTGTTTTGACATCAAGAGCGGACAGCGATGAAACAAAACTAAATTCAATAGCCATGGGCGTCCTTATGGCGGCCAAAGGCAATAATTAGAAAGGCGGTTGGGAATATGACTGACGAAAAAAGAGTGCTGGCTATAAACCCGGGATCCACATCAACTAAAATTGCGGTTTTCGATGGTGAAAAACCAATATTTGAGACGACACTGAGACATCCGGCAGAAGAGATAAATAAATACGAAAAAATCTATGATCAATATGAGTTTAGAAAATCTGTAATCCTCAACACATTAAATGAAAACGAAATCAACTTGACAAAGCTTTCTGCTGTTGTTGGAAGGGGAGGCCTGTTAAAGCCAATTAAAGGAGGCACATATGGTGTTTCTGAGAGAATGCTTGATGATTTGAAGGTTGGAGTTCTTGGAGAACATGCTTCTAATTTGGGGGGAATACTCGCGCATGAGATAGCCTCTGGTCTAAACATTCCTTCCTTTATCGTGGATCCTGTAGTTGTAGACGAGATGGAGGATGTAGCAAGAATATCAGGAATGCCTGAGCTTGAAAGAAAAAGCATTTTCCATGCATTGAATCAAAAGGCTGTTGCAAGAAGAGTGGCAAAAGAATTAGGAAAGCCATATGAAACCATCAACATAATTGTTGCCCATATGGGAGGTGGAGTTTCAGTAGGAGCCCATTCGGGTGGAAGAGTAATAGATGTTAATAATGCGCTTGACGGTGAAGGACCATTTTCGCCGGAACGTGCAGGCGGACTTCCGGTTGGCGGATTTGCCAAAATATGTTACTCGGGTCAATATACCCATGGCGAAATAAAAAAGAAACTAAAGGGCATGGGAGGACTCGTGGCATATTTGAATACAAATGATGGTCGCGAAGTCGGCAAAATGATTGAAAGCGGAAATAAGAAGGCCGAATTGATATATAAAGCAATGGCCTATCAAGTGGCCAAGGAAATAGGCGCTTGCGGTGCTGTTTTGAAGGGCGATGTCGATGCAGTGGTATTGACTGGAGGACTCGCATTCGACAAGATTTTGATTGGATGGATTCGTGAAAAGATAGATTTTTTGGGAAAGGTATTCGTATATCCGGGAGAGGATGAGATGGCGGCATTGGCTCAGGGAGCACTCCGCGTGATAAATGGAGAAGAAAAGGCACAGGAATATCTTAAATAATTTGACGGAAGAGTGCAAGACCGGAGAGGGCTGCATTTAAAAACCCCATGTTTGAAAATAAAGGTTTTTTCCGGAGCTTGTAACTCTAATAGGAAAGGTGATTAAATGTTGGATGACAAGCGGATAAGAGTCATAATTGGACATTACGGAAGCGGCAAAACGGAATTCGCTGTCAACTATGCGGCCAAATTGGCTGAAATGGGCAGAAAGGTTGCAATTGCCGATCTTGATATAGTAAATCCATATTTTAGGTCCAGAGAAAAATCTGAAGAGTTGACAGAAATGGGAGTTTGGGTCATGTCCAATTCACTAGGCGGACAATCGGCTCTTGATTTACCGGCAATCACGGCCAGCGTTGCGGCTCCTCTTCAAAACGAGGAATATGATGTTGTGCTCGACATAGGCGGAGATGCAGTAGGTGCAAGGGTTTTAGCAAGGTACAAGGAGTACTTCAAGGAAGACGAATACGACATGTTTTGTATTTTAAACGCCAACAGGGAGCAGACAAGCACCGTTGAAGGCGCAATCAGACATATCGATTCCATAGAGAGCGTAACAGGAGTAAAGGTTACTGGTCTCGTAAATAACACCCATATGTTGAGAGAAACTACTATTGAGGATGTTATGAGAGGGCAGGAACTTGCGCAAAGAGTTTCGGAAGAATTGGACATTCCGATAAAGTATGTCAGTACACTGGAAAACGTTGCCCGACTGCTTCCAGAAAATATTGATGGGGAGATATTTCCAATCAAATTGTACATGAGAGAAATTTGGATGTAATTTTTCTGGGGCCCGAAAACCATATAATTTGAGGAGGGGTGAAGGAATGGCAAAAGCAAAAGGTAAAGTCACATTTGACGAAGCAAGATGTAAAGGGTGTGGACTATGCGTTGCAGCTTGTCCTGTTGGAATCATTAAACTCGACACAAGCATGATCAATACCAAAGGATATCATCCGGCAGGCGTAGAGGATATGGACAAATGTATTGGGTGCGCCAACTGTGCCACCATGTGTCCTGATGTATGCATTACCGTAGAAAGAGACTAATAAACAATAAGGAGGGATAATGACCTATGGCTAAAGTATTAATGAAAGGTAACGAAGCAGTTGCAGCAGCTGCTATTAAAGCTGGTTGCAGATACTTCTTCGGATACCCTATCACACCGCAGAATGAAATACCTGAATACATGTCAAAAGAACTTCCGCTTATAGGTGGAAGCTTTGTTCAAGCCGAGAGTGAAATTGCGGCTATAAATATGGTTTACGGAGCAGCAGGAGCCGGTGTTAGAGTTATGACATCTTCTTCATCTCCGGGTATCGCACTTAAGCAGGAAGGTATCTCCTACATAGCTGGGGCTGAACTTCCATGCGTTATAGTAAACATGATGAGAGGCGGCCCGGGACTCGGAGGAATACAATCCTCTCAGTCAGACTATTTCCAAGCTACAAGAGGCGGCGGAAACGGCGACTATAGGACACTTGTTTACGCACCAGCAAATGTGCAGGAATTGGTTGACTATACAATGAAAGCCTTTGATATCGCAGACTATTACAGAAATCCCGTATTGGTTCTTGGCGATGGAATGATCGGCCAAATGATGGAGCCTGTAGAGTTCAAAGAACCGGAAAAAATGGAATTGCCGGAAAAAGACTGGGCAACTACAGGAACAAAGGGTAAAAGAAAGCCCAATATTATAAACTCACTTAGACTTGATGCGGCAGAGCTTGAGGACTTGAACATTAAACTCGAAGCCAAGTATACGGAAATGGAAGAAAAAGAAGTTAGATATGAAGCTTACAAGCTTGAAGATGCCGAAATAGTTTTCATTGCATACGGAACTGTTTCAAGAATCACTAAGAATGCTATAGACCTCCTCGCAGAGGAAGGTATCAAGGCAGGGCTTATAAGACCAATAACGCTCTGGCCTTTCCCGAATAAGGCATTTGCTGAAATACCCGCTACTGCAAAAGCTCTTATGAGTGTTGAAATGAGCCAGGGCGGCCAAATGATTGATGACGTCAAGATTGCAAACGAAGGCAGATTGCCTATCGGATTTTATGGAAGAAGCGGCGGAATGGTGCCTGCACCTAAGGCTATTGCTGAAGCTGCAAAAGAAATGCTAGGGGGTGTCAAATAATGGCTGTTGTTTTCAAAAAGACCCAAGGACTTACAGAAAAAGAATTCCATTACTGCCCCGGTTGTACCCATGGTATTATCCATCGAATCACGGCTGAAGTTTTGGAAGAGTTAGGTGTTCTCGGAGATACAATCGGTGTTGCACCGGTAGGTTGTTCCGTTCTTGCCTATGATTATTTTAATTGTGACATGAGTGAAGCTGCCCATGGACGTGCTCCTGCCGTAGCTACCGGAATAAAAAGATCTCTTCCCGATAAAGTTGTATTCACTTATCAAGGCGATGGAGACTTGGCTTCAATTGGAACAGCTGAAATAGTTCATGCCGCTCACAGAGGTGAAAAAATAACCACGATATTTGTAAATAATGCTATCTATGGAATGACCGGAGGACAAATGGCTCCGACGACTCTCGTGGGACAGAAGGCTACTACGGCTCCTTACGGAAGAGACGAAGCACTTTGTGGACAACCGCTTAAGGTTTCCGAAATGCTTGCTACAATTCATGGCGCCGCATTTGTTGAGCGTGTTGCTGTTGATACGCCTGCCAATGTCAAAAAAGCAAAAAAAGCCATCAAGAAGGCTTTTGAATGTCAAATCGAGGGCAAAGGATTTGCAATAGTTGAGGTGCTTTCTACCTGCCCGACTAACTGGGGTATGACGCCTGTCGATGGAATCAAATGGCTTCAAGAGAATATGATGCCTTATTACCCATTGGGTAACATGAGAAATCCATGGGAGGTGGAATAATATGTTGAATGAGAAAGTAATTTGTGCAGGATTTGGAGGTCAGGGCGTTATGTCAATGGGAAAACTTTTGACTTATGCCGGAATGATTGAAGAAAAGCAGGTTTCGTGGTTGCCTTCATATGGACCCGAAATGCGTGGTGGAACAGCAAACTGCGCAGTAATGGTATCCGACACATTGATTGGATCACCTATCATTGAGAAAGACGCCACTACTGTAATAGCCATGAACCTTCCTTCATTGATTAAATTCGAAGAAGAATTGGCACCGGGCGGAAAACTTTTCATTAATAGTTCTTTGATTGACAGAAAAGCCACAAGGGATGATGTCAAAGTTTACTATATTCCGGCCAACGAAATTGCCGTTTCTTTGGGAACAGGCAAGGCTGCCAACATGGTAATGCTTGGAGCGTATCTTGAAATCACAAAGACGGTCAAGAGCGAAACTGTCATTGAAGCTTTCAAGAAGGTTTTCGGACCTACCAAAGCTCATCTTGTTCCATTGAACGAAAGTGCTCTTATTAAGGGTGCTGAATCTGTAAAATAGTTTTTAAAGGCCCTGACCGTTACATGGCGGTCAGGGCCTTTTTTCATGTGTGCCCGGCATGGGCACAATCTATAGGGTGAAAGTCCCGAACGCCGAAGGTGACGTAGGCGTTAGCCAAGAGCAAGGGTGTCGTGGGTGACTGCGAATCTGAAGGAAGCTTGATGAGCAAATTTCCGGTCTGAGGT